>DATABM010000027.1:0-7347 GCA_036259555.1 Solirubrobacterales bacterium | reverse complement strand
TGCCGATCTTGAAGATTTTGGTGCCGCAGTCCGGGCAGACGCCCTGAATCGCCGGACGACCGTTCTTCATCGTCACCTGCTTGGCGTCTTTGATCTCGACCTTCTTGCGCTCCTTCACGCAGTAACCCTCGGGCATTGGGTCTCCTTTCGCTGCCGCGGCTCGCGCTGGGCGCGAGATGGATTGAGACAAACTAACCGAGCGGGGGGACTGAACGCGTGCGTAATGTGCGTTTAGGCACAATCGCTAGGGAGCGGTCGTCTCACCCTGCTCGACGGCGCCGGCCCGCTCTTTCGCTTCGTCGAACAGCCCACGGAGCCGCTCTTCGGCTGCTCCATCGCCGTCAGTGGCGATGCCGCCGGCGTCGGCACCCGGAGCGGCGCCCGGGAGAGCGCCGCTCGTATCGGGCGGCGGCGCGACGCCGGGGTCCGCTCCGGTGGCGCCTGAGCCGGCGCCCTTGGGGCCAACTTCGAGCTCGGCCACTTTCGCCTCCAGCTCGCGCAGTTCGGCTTCCAGATCGGTCAGGCTCGTGCCGGTCGCCGTGCCGCCGCCGGCGATCTGCGTTTCCAGGTCCTCCTGAAGTGCCCGCACGTCGCCCTCGCTGACCGCCGCGTCGCGCGTGTCGAGCGCCAGGTACGTCGCCGCGCCGGCCCCGCCGATCGCGAGCGCCGCCAGCACGAGGAAGACGCGGGTGCGCATTCCCAGCTTGCGCTCGACCTCTCCGATCCAGGCGCGGATTCCCTCCAGCGGCATGCAGGGAAACCTAGTGCAAAGCGGGCGATGCGCCCGCTCGAATACGCTCCCGGGACAGCGCTTTCGCCTTCGACCCCAAGGAGATGCCCGCATGCCCGATGCAGTGATCGTCGACACCATCCGCACGCCGATCGGCCGTGCCTTCAAGGGCTCGCTGGCCCAGCTGCGCCCCGACGAGATGGGCGCTTATGTCGTCGACCAGCTGCTCGAGCGCAACCCCGAGGTCGACCCGGCCTCGGTGGAGGAGGTCTTCTGCGGTGTCGGCATGCCGCAGGGCCTGCAGGCCTTCAACCTCGGTCGCATCATCTCGCTGCTCTCCGAGAAGCTGCCGCAAGAGGTCAACGGCGTCACCGTCTCCCGCTACTGCTCCTCCAGCCTCGATGCGATCCGCCACGCCGGCAACGCGGTCAAGGCGGGCGAGGGCGACGTCTACGTCGCCGCCGGGGTCGAGTGGGTGAGCCGCTACAACGAGCGGACCGAGCCGGCCGGGGCCGCCGACCAGAACGACAACCTCAAAGGCAACGACGGCCAGCCCAACGCCTACATCGAAATGGGCCACACGGCGGTCAACGTCGCCAACAAGTACGAGGTCAGCCGCGCCGACATGGACAAGTTCGCGCAGCGCTCCCAGGAACTGGCGGTCCAGTCGCAGGAGGACGGCTTCTTCGACCGCGAGATCGTCCCGGTGAAGCTGCCCGACGGAACCGAGGTCGCCAAGGACGACGGCCCGCGCGCCTCCTCGACCCTCGAGAAGCTCTCCGAACTGCCCGAGGCCTTCGGCGGCGGCGGCGTCACCGCCGGCAACTCCTGCCCCCTCAACGACGGCGCGGCAGCCGTCCTAATCATGAGCGACACGAAGGCCAAGGAGCTCGGCCTGACGCCGCGCGCCCGCATCGTCACCGCCGCCACCTGGGGCAACGAGCCCGAGTACATGGGCGTCGCCCCGATCGGCGCGATCAAGAAGGCGCTCGACCGGGCCGGGATGACGATCGACGACGTCGGCGCGGTCGAGCTCAACGAGGCCTTTGCCGCCCAGGTCATTCCGATCATGGACGAGTGCGACATTCCGCTGGAGAAGCTCAACACCCACGGCGGCGCGATCGCCCTCGGTCACCCCTTCGGGATGACCGGCGCCCGCATCATGGGCACCCTGCTCAACGTGATGGAGACCGACGACCACCAGGTCGGCCTCGAGACGATGTGCGTGGCGGGGGGGCAGGGCAAGGCAATGATCGTCGAACGCGTCTGAGGCGATTTGAGCGGCGCATGTCGGCGTCCTCGGTAACCAGCAAACGTCGCTCCCTGCGTCCTTGACCTGCTTGCTCAAATCGCCTCAGACGACCGTTTGAGGGTCGCTCGATGAGCGATCTGCATACCGTCGCCTACGAGACCGACGGCCGGGTCGCTCGGATAACCCTGAACCGGCCGGCGCGGGGGAACGGGATCGTGCCGCGGATGCCGCAGGAGATTGCGGCCTGCGTCGAGCGGGCCAACCTCGACCCGGCGGTGCATGTCATCGCGCTGGCCGGGAACGGGACGGGCTTCTGCGGGGGTTATGACCTCGTCGCCTCGGCCGAGGGCGACATGAGCGGGCTCGGCGAGGGTGGGCCGCTGGGTGCCGAGCCGCCGCCCGGCTCTCCGGTTGACCCGGCGACGATCGCGGCGAACCACGCCCCGGAGTCCAACTGGGACCCGGTCACCGACTTCCAGTTCATGTGGCGCAACGTGCGCGGCTTCATGAGCCTCTTCCACTCCGAGAAGCCGGTGCTCTGCAAGGTCCATGGCTACTGCGTCGCCGGCGGCACCGACATGGCGCTCTGCTCGGACCTGCTCGTCGTCGCCGAGGACGCCAAGATCGGCTATCCGCCGGCGCGGGTCTGGGGCTCGCCGACCACGGCGCTGTGGACCGCTCGGCTCGGCCCGATGCGGGCCAAGCGGCTGCTGCTGACCGGCGACTCGCTGAGCGGTGCGCAGGCCGCGGAGTGGGGGCTGGCGACCGAGGCGCCGCCGCCGGACGAGCTCGACGCCCGCTTCGAGACGCTGGTCGAGCGCGTCGCCCGCCTGCCGATCAACCAGCTGGTGATGATGAAGCTGCTGGTCAACCAGTCGCTCTACGCGCAGGGCCTCCACCAGACTCAGTTGCTCGGCACCTTCTTCGACGGAATCGCTCGCCACACCGAGGAGGGGCACGCGTTCGTGCAGCGCGCCGCCGAGGCGGGCTTCAAGGAGGCGGTCCGGGAGCGTGACGAGCCCTTCGGCGACTTCGGCCGCTGAGCGACACAACCGTCGCTCAGGGTCGAGCGCTCGCCGGTTGAGTCATCGGACCTGCGTGATCATGAACCAGCCCTGAGTCAGGACGATGCTGAAGAGGGCGACGATCATCGCGCCGCAGAACCAGACCAGTAGCCGCTGCATCGCATCGAAGCGGGCGTCGATCGCGTTAAATCGCATATTCATTTCGCCCCGGAGCTCTTTGACTCCGCCTTCGACCTTGTCGAAGCGCTTGTCCACCTCCTCGAACCGACGATTCACCTCGTCGAAGCGACGATCCACCTCGTCGAAGCGGCGGTCCACTTCGTGGAACTGTCGGTCCACCTCGTCGAAGCGCCGCTGCGTTTCCCCGCGGAACGCGTCCAGGCGGTCGTCAGTCCAGCTCTGTCTCATCGCCTCCATGGTGGCATGATCTCAGACAAGATGTTTCCTGGATGTGTCAATTGCAATTTCTTTTCAGATTCTCTGTCAAGTAAGTTCCGATCGCGATGAGCGACGCGCCGCCAGCCGAGGGCCGCTCCGCACTAACGCCGGAGAACGTCCGCTCCTTCCTGCCCGACAGCTTTCCCGGTGATCTCGGCATCGAGCCGGTGGAGATCGAGGACGAGCGCGCGGTCGGCCGCATCGTCGTCGATCGCCGCCACCTCCATCCCGGCGGCTACGTTCACGGCGGCGTCTGGACGGCGCTCGGCGACACCGCCGCCGCCTGGGCGACCTTCCGCAACATCCCGCCTGGTCACAATTTCACGACGATCGAGCTGAAGCTAAACGTCTTCTCGGCCGGTCTCGACGGCGATCAGATCGATGCGATCGCGACGCCGCTGCACGTCGGCAAGAGCACCGTTGTGATCGAGGTCAAGATCGAGCGGCGGCGCGAGGGCTCCGAGCCGCGACTCGCCGCCAACCTGATCGTCACCCAGTTCGTGCTGCCGCCTCAGGACGGCTGACCCCGCCCCTGCAGGCGTCGACGAAGCTTCGAAAGAGCGCCGCCTCGTAGGGCCGCTCGACCATCGTCTCGGCGTGCCACTGGACGCCGATTAGGAAGTCGCGCTGCGGGTCCTCGACCGCCTCGATCGTGCCGTCGGGCGCGCGGGCGACGACGGCCAGGCCGTCGCCGAGCCGGTCGATCGCCTGGTGGTGGAAGGAGTTGACTTCGATTACCTGCGCGACGCCATGATCGCCCGTCCCGAGCGATGCCTCCAGGGCGCTGCCGGGCTCGATCTCGATCGCGTGGCTTGCCTGGTCGGCGGGGTTCCGCTGGCGGTGCCCGATCTCCTCCGAGAGGTCCGGCAGGTGCTGGTGCAGGGTGCCGCCGCGGGCGACGTTGAGCGCCTGCGTGCCGCGGCAGATCGCGAGGACCGGGATTCGCCGGGCGTCCGCGGCTCGCGCTACCGCGAGCTCGAAGCGGTCCAGTGGCGGCTCGGTGGGGCCCAATTGCGGGTGCGGATCGGCGCCGTAGTTGGCCGGGTCCAGGTCGGGCCCACCGGAGAGGCAGATGCCGTCGACGCGATCGAGCAGCGGCTCGATCGCCTCGAGCTCGAGCGGCGGCATCACCAGCGGGATGCCGCCGGCCGCCTCGACGGCGCGCATGTAGGTGAGCCCGAGCGCCATCTCGAAGCGCGCCGGCACTTCGCCCTGCGGAATCTGCTGGACCGACTCGGCCCGTCGCACCTCCGACGTCGTCACGCCGATCAGGGGCCGCTCGGCCCGCGCCGGTTGCGATCCGTCTTTCACGTTGCCGTTACCCACGTGTCCTTGCAGCCTCCTCCTCGGGAGCTGTTGACGATCGTGTCACCGGCGCCGGCTGCGAAGCGGGTCAATCCGCCTGGCATCGCGGCCGCGCCCTCGGCGCCGCTGACCGAGAAGGGTCGCAAATCGACGCGGCGCGGCTCCAGTCGACCCTCGCACACGGTTGGATGGGTGGAGAGAGAGATCGTCTCCTGGGCGACGAAGCGCTCCGGGTGGCGACGGACGAGGTCGCGCGCCTCTCGGCGCTGCTCCGCGCTTGCCGTCGGCATGACGGTCACCCCCTTGCCGCCGAAGCCCCCACGCGGCTTCAGGGTCAGCTCGTCGAGGCGGCCCAGCGCCTCATCGCGGGCGCCCTCGTCGCAGAGGTCGTAGCTCGGGGCCGAACGCAGCAGCGGCTCTTCGTCGAAGTAGAAGCGGATCATCCGCTCGACGTAGGCATGGGCGAGCTTGTCGTCGGCGACCCCCGTGCCGAACGCGTTGAGGCAGCGCAGCCGGCCCGACTCGAGCGCCGGCAGCAGCAGCTCGCCGATCTCGGTCGGTCGGCCGTCGTCGTCGCTCAGCCGCTCCTCGTCGAGGCGCCGATAGAGGACGTCGATCGGCTGCCGGCCGCCCTCCCGTCGCATGTAGAGGACGCCGCCCTCGGTCGCCAGCTCAGCCGGCGTGACGGCCGGCACGCCGAGCGTTTCCGCGAGCCGGCGATGCTCAAACCAGGCGCTGCTCTCCTCGCCGCTGGAAAGGACCGCGATCCTGCAATTTGCGCCCTCCGGTTTCACTGACTGTGGAGTTGACCCCCCTATAGCGGGGTCAACTCCACAGTCGCCGTCCGGGGCGGCGGCGCGCAGGGCGGCGCCCAGCGCCGCCGCGTAGTCGCCGATCGACAGCAGCTCGACGTCCGCCCCGAGCGCCTCCGGCACGACCTCGCGCAGCGCGAAGGCGTAGGCGGCGCCCGACGGCATCCGGTCGTTGTCCTCGAGGACGAGCATCTCGCCCGAGGCGTCGCGCACCAAGTCGAGCCCGACCACCGCCGCCGGCGGGACGGCCGGGTCGATCAGGCCGCGCATCCGCGGTTCGTATCCCGACAGCGAGTCGAGCAGGTGCCGGGGCAGCGCTCCGTCCTCGAAGATCCGCTGCTCGCCGTAGACGTCGACGACGAAGGCATTGAGCGCCCGCGCCCGCTGCAGGATGCCCGCCTCCAGGGAGCGCCACTCCTCGCCGCCGAGCACCCGTGGCACGGGGTCGATCTTGAGTGGCCCGCCGTCCCCGAACGAGACGCCGCGCGCGTCGCAGTCGGCCTGGACGCGCTCGCGCAGCTCCTCCAGGTCCCGCTGGCGCAGCGCTTCGATGACCGGCCCGTAGTGGGCTCGCGGCGCCCTGGTCGAGTCGAAGGCCTCGTCGTAGCAGTCGGCCGCCAGTGGGTACTCGTCCATCCCGCCGGATCAGTTACCCGCTTCGGCGAATCCCTCCCCTGGCGTTTCCAGCGCTTCGATCTGCGGTAGCCGCCAGAGCAGGCTCGCGATCGTCAGCCCCACGGCGGCACAGGCGAGCGCCAGGAACCACTGGCCGGCGCCCAGCATCGACATCTCGAAGAAGTGGCGGACCGGCGCCGCGGCGAGGATCAGGGCAAACAGCGCTCCCAGGCTCGCGACCATCGCCAGCATGTAGCTCTGGATCGCGATGTGCTCGCGGCCGGGCCCGCGCTCCAGCAGCAGCACGAAGCAGAGGCCGAGCACGATGAGAGTGGTCGTCGCGGCGGTGCGGCCGTCCTCGAGCGAGCCGCCGAACACCGTGTCGACGAGGAAGAAGCAGGCTATCGAGCCGAGCGCCGTCGCAAGGCCGGCCGGCACGGCGAACGCGGCGAGCGCTCGCAGCAGGCGCCCCCGGTAGAGGGGCCCGTCGGAGGGCGCCAGCGCCAGCACGAAGGAGGGCACGCCGATCGTCAGGAAGGCGGCGAGGGTGAGGTGGCGGGGGAGGAAGGGGAAGGCGAAGCCCGGCACGGCGACGAGCACGATCAGCGCCGCTGCGTAGACGCTCTTGGTCAGGTAGAGGCGGCCGAGGCGATGGATGTTGCGGGCGATCCGACGCCCCTCCGCGACCGCCTCCGGCAGGCGGGCGAACTGGTCCTTGAGCAGAACGACGTCGGCGACCCCCTTGGTGACCTGGGCGCCGGAGCCCATCGCCACCGCCAGCCGCGCCTGCTTCAGCGCCGGCACGTCGTTGACCCCGTCGCCGATCATCGCCGTGTAGCGGCCTGAGGCGCGGAGCGCCTCGACCAGCGCCTTCTTCTGCTCGGGTGCGATCCGGCAGAAGATCGTGTTGCGCCGCGCCGCCTCGGCGAGGCCCTCGGGATCGTCCGGCAGCTCGGAGCCCTCGATCACGCCGGCCTCGCGCGGCACGCCGACCGCGTAGGCGACGGCGGTGACGGTCGCCCGAGCGTCGCCGGAGATCAGCTTCAGGTCGACCCCCTCCGCCGCGATGAAGGCGATCGTCTCCGCGGCGTCGGGGCGCAGCGTCTCTTCCAGGACGACGAGGGCGAGCGGCTCGAGGCGCGGCGGGGAGGAGGTTGCGGCGTCGGGCCG
>DATABM010000026.1:0-1835 GCA_036259555.1 Solirubrobacterales bacterium | reverse complement strand
AGCGCCAACCTCAACCCCGAGCGGCGCTACCCCTCGATGTTCGAGCCCGTCCACGGCTCGGCTCCCGACATCGCCGGGCGGGGTGTCGCCAACCCGATCGGCGCCGTGGCCAGCGGCGCGCTGATGCTCGACCACCTCGGCCATCCCGAGGTCGCCGACGGCGTCCGCGCCGCCATCGACGCCACCACCGCGGCGGGCACGCTGACGAAGGACCTCGGCGGGCGGGCCACGACCGACGACGTCACGACGGCGCTCGTCGCGGCCCTCCGCGAATCCGCCGGCACCGGTCGCCCGGAGGTCACCGCCGCCCGATAACCCGCCAGAAGCACGGACGAACCACGCGACGCACCGATCCAACGGAGGATCCGATGAAGCGCTTCGCCAAGCGCGCCCTGCCCGCCCTCGTCGTCAGCGCCATGCTCACTGCCTGCGGCGGCATCGGCGGTGGTGACGACCCCGCCGCCTATCCCGAGGGTCCGGTCGACTACGTAATCGCCTTCGATGCCGGCGGCGAGTCCGACATCACCGCGCGCCTGCAGCAAGGGCCGCTCACGGAGGCGCTCGGCACCGAGGTGTCGATCTCCTACAAGCCGGGTGCGGGCGGCGCGCTCGCGTGGTCGGAGCTGACCCGCACGCGGCCGGACGGCTACACGATCATGGGCCACAACCTGCCCCACATCATCCTCCAGCCGATGATGCGCGAGGACGCCGGATACGAGACCGAGCAGCTCAAGCAGGTCTACATCTTCCAGTCGACGCCGAACATCCTCGCCGTCCGGGCCGACAGCCCGCACCAGACGCTCGACGACTTCATCGCCGCGGCGAAGGCGAACCCGGGCGCGGTCTCGGTCGGCGGCTCCGGCGACTTCAGCGCCAACCACATCGGCACCCTCCTGCTGGGCGACGAGGCGGGCATCGAGACGACCTACACGCCGTTCTCCGGGACCGGCGCCGCGGTGCCGGCGTTGCTCGGTGGGCACGTCGACGCGCTCATGACCTACACCCCGATGATCAGCCAGCTCGGTGACCAGATCCGCGTCCTCGGCATCGCCACCGAGGAGCCGATGAAGGGCCTCGAGGACCACCCGACCTTCACCCAGCAGGGCATCGACCTCGTCGAAGGCGCCTACCGCGGCGTCGCGGTCCCGCCGGAGACCCCCGACGCGATCGTCGAGAAGCTCGCCGCCACGTTCGCGGAGATCAACAAGGACCCCGGGCTCATCGCGCAGTTCGAGGAGCAGCTGTTCGTCCTGGAGAACATGGGCCCCGAGGAGGCCACCGCGTTCACACAGGAACGCAAGGCCGTCTACCAGGGCCTCTTCGAGCGCCTCGGCATGCTCTGACGGTCTCCGGCCGCGCGGAAGGGAAGTCCCATGCTCGACCTCCTCGGCAGCGGAGTCCTCGCCAACCTGGCGCCGTCGATGCTGCTGCTCGTTCTCGTCGGCACCGCCGCGGGAATGGCCGTCGGCGCCATGCCGGGGCTCAGCGCCACGATGGGCCTGGCGCTGCTCGTCCCGTTCACCTTCGTCATGGAGCCCACCCGGGCCCTCGTGCTCCTCGGCGCCTTCTACATGGGTGCGATCTACGGCGGGTCGTTCACCGCCATCCTCGTCAACGCACCCGGAACACCGTCGTCGGTCGCGACAGCCCTCGAGGGCTACCAGATGACGAAGAAGGGCAAGAGCGAGCTGGCCGTCGTCGGCGCGACGATGGGGTCGCTCGTCGGCGGCCTCATCGGCGTCGTCGCCCTCATCTTCCTCGCGCCGCCGCTCGCCGAGTTCTCGCTGCGGTTCGGTCCCCAGGAGTACTTCTGGATCGCGATCTTCGGCCTGACG
>DATABM010000025.1:0-10401 GCA_036259555.1 Solirubrobacterales bacterium | reverse complement strand
GGCCGAAAAGTCAAGCCCGGCTTGACTTTTCGGCCCGGCGGCGGAGCGTTCGGGCTGTCGAGCTCGCGGCGGCCTGCGAGGCGGCCGGCATCTCAGCCAAGGACGAGCCCGACCTGGCTGCCGCGGTTGCGCGCGGCCGCGCCCTCGCCGCCGAGCTCGGCGGCATCCTCGTCGTCGCCGGCTCTCATTACGCGCTGGCGCCGGCGAGGGCGGCGTTGCGAGCCTGACGGAAGCGGCTCGGCGCCCCCGGCCGTATGCGAGGATTCGCACGTGGACCGCAGCGCCGGCTCTGAACTCCTCTCGATGATGGCCTTGGTGGCCGCGGTCGTCGCCGCGGTCATCCTGATCTTCTTCGGGCTCGGTTACCTCTTCGGCAGGCTTTTTCTCTAGGGCGGCGAATAGACTGCCCGCCCCCCGCGGGCACCCACAGCCATGGCACAAGCGATCTTCGGCATCAGCAACGACGGCCTCAACCTGGTCGTCAACCTCCTCGTCCTCATGCTGGTCGTCGTCTGGCTGGCCTTGATCGTCTACACCTACCTCGACGCGAAGCGGCGCATCTCGGACTCCTTCCTGGTCGGCTGCGCCACGCTCGCCTCGTTCATCCCCTACCTGGGCACCGCCGTCTATGCGATCGTGCGCCCGCCTGAGTTCCTCGAGGACGCACACGAGCGCGAGCTCGAGATCAAGGCGGCCGAGCTGCGCGTGCGCCAACTCGAAGAGCTGACCTGTCAGGGATGCGGCTATCCGATCGAGAAGTCCTACCTGCGCTGCCCGCAGTGCGAGCGGCGTCTCAAGGACCCCTGCCCGAGCTGTGCCCAACCGGTCGATTCGCGCTGGGCGCTCTGTCCGCACTGCGAGGCGCCGCTGAGCGGCGGCGGGCGGCAGGAGTCGCGCCGGCGGCGCCCGCCGGCTCGCCGCAAACCGGCCGAGTCGCGCGCGGAGCGAGCGGCCGCCGCAGAGGAGCCGACCGAGCCTTCGAAACCGAAACGACCGCAAAGGAGCGCCAGCCGTGAGCCGGACCCTGATCCTCGTCAAGCCTGACGCCTTCGAGCGCGCCCTGACCGGGGAGGTGCTCGCCCGCTTCGAGCGCAAGGGGCTGCGGATCGCCGCGCTCAAGTCGATGCGCGCCGACGAGGAGATCGCCCACCGGCACTACGCCGAGCACGCCGAGAAGCCCTTCTTCGGCGAGCTGGTCGAGTTCATCACCGGCGGCACTCTCGTCGCGATGGTGCTCGAGGGAACCGAAGCCGTCGCCGCCGCACGCCAGTTGATCGGCGCGACCAACCCAGTCGAGGCGGCGCCCGGCTCGATCCGCGGCGACTACGCGCTCGAGGTCACCTACAACATGGTCCACGGCTCGGACTCGGATGAGTCGGCCGAGCGCGAGATCGGCATCTGGTTCCCAGAGCTGGGGTAGCGGGGGGAGGCCATGCGGGTGGGGCCTCCACTTAACTTTTTCCGAAGGAGCCGCTGCCGCTGTCGCCCGGAGGGCGGCGCGAAAAAAGTACAAGACGTTCCGGCCCCACCCGCATGACCTCCGTCAGGCCAAGCGTCACTCTGGCATCCGGGTCGCCGCAGAGGAGGGAGATTCTCGGGAAGCTGGGGATCGAGTTCGAGGTCGTCGTTCCCGGCGTCGAGGAGCTCAGCGGGGGAGACCCGGAGCTCGAGGTCGTCGAGAACGCGCGCCGCAAGGCGCGGGCGGTCGAGCGCGGCGGGATGGTGGTCGCCTGCGACACCGACGTGGTCCTGAACGGGAAGGCGCTCGGGAAGCCGAAGGACGAGCACGAGGCGCGGGAGTACCTCGACCGCATGTCCGGGCGGGCGCACACGGTGATGAGCGGCCTGGTCGTTCTGGCCGAGGGAGAGGAGCGCAGCGGGCTCGAAAAGAGCACGGTCGTCTTCAAGGATTTGAGCACCGCCGAGAAGCAGCGCTACGTCGATTTCGGCGAGTGGGAGGGCCGCTCCGGCGGGTACGCGATTCAGACGCTGGGATCGACGCTGGTCGAGCGGTTGGAGGGAAGCGTTTCGAACGTGGTGGGGTTGCCGGTCGGGCTGTTGGTCGAGCTGGCGCCGGAGCTGTTCGGTCGCCACTGAAACATCTCGTTCGCCCCCCTTGAACCGTTTGGGATGATTCGCCCTGCATTTCCCGGCGAATAACGGATGGGTCTCCTCAACTACCTCACCCGACTCGGCGGCCGCGACATGGCGGTCGATCTCGGCACCGCCAACACGCTCGTCTACGTGCGGGGTCGCGGCATCGTGCTCTCGGAGCCCTCGGTCGTCGCGATCGACTCGCGCAACGGCCAAGTGCACGCTGTCGGCGCCGAAGCGAAGCGGATGCTCGGCCGCACGCCCGGCACGATCACCGCAATCCGTCCGCTCAAGGACGGGGTCATCGCGGACTTCGACGTCACCGAACAGATGCTGCGCCACTTCATCAAGCGCGTTCACTCCAACCGCTTCGCCAACCCGCGCGTCGTCGTCTGCGTGCCCTCCGGCGTCACCGGCGTCGAGAAGCGGGCGGTCGAGGAGGCCTGCCTCGCCGCGGGGGCCCGGCAGGCGTACCTGATCGAGGAGCCGATGGCCGCCGCGATCGGGGCCGGCCTTCCGGTCGCCGAGCCGACCGGATCGCTGATCGTCGACGTCGGCGGCGGCACGACCGAGGTGGCGGTGATCTCGCTGGGCGGGATCGTCGTCTCGCAGTCGATCCGGGTCGGCGGCGACGAGCTCGACGAGGCGATCGTCAACCACTGCAAGCACCACTACAAACTGGCCATTGGCACCCAGACCGCCGAGGAGGTCAAGCTAGAGGCGGGCTCCGCCTCGCCGCTGCCCGAAGAGGTCGAGGTCGAGATTCGCGGGCGCGACCTCGTCTCCGGCCTGCCGAAGACGATCACGCTCGGCTCGGCCGAGGTCCGCGAGGCCCTCGACGAGCCGGTCAGCCACGTCGTCGAAGCGGTCAAGGACACGCTCGACCGCACCCCGCCCGAGCTGGCCGGCGACATCATGGACCGCGGCATCACCCTGGCCGGCGGCGGCGCTCTCCTGCAAGGCCTCGAGCAGCGCCTGCGCGACGAGTGCGAGATGCCCTGTCAGCTGGCAGAGTCGCCGTTGACCTGCGTGGCGGTAGGCTCCGGCCTCTCGCTGGAGGAGTTCGAGGCCATCCACCGCGCCAGCAAGATGAACTCGGGAGTGCCCCGTGTCGCCTGAGGGCCGCTCCGAAAACTTGATGACCTTGGATCACCGCCGTGTATCGGAAACAGGCACGCCGCCGTAGGGCGGTACTAGCGCTCCTCATAGCCGGCTCGTTCCTGCTGCTGACGCTCACCTACGGGCAGGCGCCAAGCGGCGTCCAGCAGGGCATCGGCGCCGCCTTCAACCCGCTCGCCGACGTGGCCGACCGGGCCTTGAAGCCGGCGCGCGACCTCGTCGGCTGGTTCGACGAGACGTTCGAGGCGCGTGGCGAGAACAGCCGCCTGCGCGACGAGCTCGCCGCTGCGCGCAAACAGGCCGTCGCGGGGCAAGCCGCCCTCAACGAGAACGCGCAGATGCGCGAGCTGCTCGAGCTCGACCGCAGCCCGGTGCTCGCCTACTCGACGTTCGAGCCCGTCACCGGCCGCGTCATCGCTCGGTCGCCCACCGTCTGGCACTCGGCGGTGACGATCGACCTGGGTCGCGAGGACGGGGTTCGCGTCGACGACCCGGTGGTCAGCGGTGACGGCCTCGTCGGACGCGTCGCCTCCGTCCAGGGCGGCTCCTCGCAGGTCAGGCTGCTCACCGACCACACCAGCGCAGTCTCGGCCCGCGTGCTGCCCGGCGGCGCACAGGGGGTCGTGCGGCCCGACGTCGGCGATCCCGAGGACCTCGTACTCGACTTCATCAAGTCGGCGCGCAACATCGGTGCCGGCCAGGCGGTCGTCACCTCCGGCTGGCGGGCAAGCGAACTGTCGTCGCTGTACCCGGCCAACCTCCCGATCGGCGAGGTCACCGACGCCTCGATCGTCGACCAGGAGGCGAGCCAGCAGGTGCACCTGCGGCCCTACGCCGACCTCGCCAACCTCGACATCGTCCAGGTCCTCACCGGGGGGGCGCGGTGATCGTCACTCCGAGGATCTTCGCCCGCCTCGCCGCGATCGGCCTGCTCGGCGTGCTGCTGCAGATCTCGTTCTTCTCGAGGGTCACGGTGTTCGGCGTGAGCCCCGACGTGCTGCCGGCGGTCGTCATCGTGCTCGGTTTGCTGGGAGGCGCGATGGCCGGCGCCGTCGCCGGCTTCGGCGTCGGGCTGTTGCTGGACGGCTCGCTGGTCGAGTCGCTCGGCGGCTCCTCGCTGGTCCTGCTCGGCATCGGCTACCTGGCCGGCCTCCTGCGCGAACGGCTTGCGCTGCGCGGCGCCCTGGTCGCGGCGCTTCTCTGCATGGGCCTCACGATCGTCGCCGAGCTCGGCTTCGCGCTCGTGCAGCTGACGCTCGGCATCGACGCTCCGGTCAGCCTGCTCGTCGTCCGCGACCTCGTCCTCAAGGGAATCTTCGCCTTCTTCCTCGCTTGGCCGATCTACACCGGCCTGTGCAGGCTGCTGCGACCGGCGCTGGTCGAGGAGCCGCGGGTAACGCGGCGGCGTCAGCCAACCGTCCTGGGAACGTGAGCTGATGTACCTGCGATCCGACGAACGCGGCCCGGCGATGACCAACCGGTTGGCGCTGCGGATAGCCGTCTTCGGCGGCTTCTGCCTCGTCCTCTTCGGCGCCCTCTTCTTCCGCCTCTGGACCCTGCAGGTCGTCAACGGGGAGGAGTACCTGGCGGAGGCCAACAACAACCGCACCCGCGAGTACCGGGTGGCGGCGCCGCGCGGTGAGATCCTCGACCGCGAGGGTGAGGTCCTGGTCGACAACCGCACCAGCCTCGCGCTGCAGGTCAATCCGCGCAAACTGCCGGCCGAGGATGCCGAGCGGCGCGTCGAGCTGCGCCGGCTGGGCGATCTCACCGGAATGGGCTTGCGGCAGATACGCCGCACGATGCGCGAGGAGCTGGCCGAAGCGCCGGCCGCGCCCGTCACGCTGAAGCGCGACGTCGGCCGTTACCTCGTCTACTACCTGCAGGAGAACCAGGATCGCTTCCCCGGGGTCGAGGTGCGTCGCGTCTTCGTCCGCGACTACCCGCACGAAACCCTCGCCGCTCACCTCTTCGGCTACGCCGGCGAGGTTGACGAAGAAGAGCTGGAGGAAGATCGCTATCGGGGTCTCCAACCCGGGGACATGGTCGGCAAGGACGGGATCGAGTACCAGTACGACCCGGCGCTGCGCGGCCGACCGGGCGCGACGGTGATCCAGGTCGACTCGATGGGCCGCCCGACGCCTGGCGGACAGCTGAAGGAGGTCGAGCCGACGCCCGGACAGAACCTCCGCCTGACGATCGACTCCAGCCTGCAGGAAGCCGGCGACGCGGCGCTGTCCGGCACCGGGCTGCCGGGGGCGTACGTGGCCATGGACGTCCGCGGCGGCGAGATCCTCGCGATGGGCTCGAACCCGACCTTCGACCCCGCCGTCCTGACGAATCCGACCCAGAGTCAGGTAGACGAACTCTTCCGCGACCCGGTCAGCTCGCCGCTGACCAACCGGGCGATCGCCGGGGCCTATCCGACCGGCTCCACCTTCAAGGCGATCACCTCGATCGCGGCGCTGGCAAGCGGGGAGGTCACCCCGACCGAAATCATCGAAGACGACGGCGCCTTCACGCTCGGCGGCATCACCTTTGAAAACGCCGGCGGGGCCGCCTACGGGCCGATCGCGATGGAGACGGCGCTCGAAGTCTCTTCCGACGTCTACTACTACACGCTCGGCGACCGGATGTACCCGGGCAACGCGCTGCAGAAGTGGGCGTACCGGCTCGGGATGGGGCGCGAGACGGGGATAGACCTGCCAGGCGAGGAGCCGGGTCTCCTGCCAAGCCGCGCCTGGCACGAAGAGCTGCGCCGCGAAGGGTTGGCCGTCGAAGACCGTCCTTGGTCGGCCGGCGACAACGTAAACCTCTCCGTCGGCCAGGGAAGCCTCCAGGCGGACCCGTTGCAGATGGCAGTCGCGTACGCGGCGATTGCCAACGGCGGCACGGTGCCGACGCCGCACGTGGGCCTCCGGGTCGAGGATTCCGCGGGAAGGGTTCTGCGCGAAATCGATCCGCCGCCCGCCCGGCACGTCCCGATCGACCCGGAATGGCGCCAGACGATCCTCGACGGGCTGCATGCGGCGGCTCAGTCGCCCAACGGCACCTCCTACGAGGTCTTCGGCGGCTTTCCGGTCCCCGTCGCCGGCAAGACCGGCACCGCCGAGCGCCCTCCCTACGGCGATCAGTCATGGTATGTGGTGCTTGCCCCGTATCCCGACCCGGAGATCGTCGTCGCGGTGACCTTCGAGGAAGGCGGCTTCGGCGCCGACACCGCCGCGCCGGCCGCGTACCAGATCCTCTCCGAGCACTTCGAGAAAGAGGCGAAGCCGGTCGGGGGAGAAGGGCCAGTCGAGTGAGCATGTACGCAACCCGCGCCAGACAGGCCCGCCCCGAGGCGTTCACCGCCCGACCGAGCATCGCCGAGCGGCTCGGTCTCCCCTACATGGACGGCACGCTCTTCCTCGCTTCCCTGGCGCTGGCCGTCTTCAGCGTCTTCGTGCTGAGCGAGGCGACCCGCGGCGACGTGCCGGGCGATCCCGGCTACTTCTCGGACCGCCAGACGGTCTACATGGCGCTCGGCCTGATCGGCATGTACGCGCTGGCACGGGTCGACTACTCCCGCTTCCGCGAGCTGCGGGTCGGGCTTTACACCTTCCTCTGCGTGAGCATCTCGCTCGTCTTCGTCTTCGGCTTCGCGGCGCGCGGCTCGCGGCGGGCCTTCGACCTTCCCTTCTTCAGCTTCCAGCCGTCGGAGCTCGGCAAGCTCCTGCTGATCTTGGCGCTTGCGGGCTTCGTGATCGACGGCGCCCGGCGGGGCTCCGACCGGCAGCGTACGGTTCGCTACCTGTGTCTAGGCCTCGCTCCTGCCGCACTCGTCTTCCTTCAACCCGACCTCGGCACCTCGTTGGTGTTCGGGGCCATCACCCTCGCCGTGATGTATGTCGGCGGCGTCCGCTGGACGCATCTGGCCATCATCGGCGGCTCGATCGCGGCCCTGGTCGCAATCGTCCTCGCGCTTGCCCCGGCAGTCGGGGTGCCGGTCCTCAAGGAGTACCAGCAAGAGAGGCTCACCTCCTTCCTGGATCCGAGCGGCGACCCGGCCGACGCGGGGTACCAGCAGAACCAGGCCAAGATCGCGATCGGCTCCGGCGAGTTGACCGGACGCGGCGATCGGGCCACTCAAACGCGGCTCGACTTCGTTCCCGAGCGCCACACCGACTTCATCTTCGCGGTGATCGGCGAGCGCTACGGGTTCACCGGAGCCGCCTTAGTCCTATCCCTTTACGCCCTGCTGATCTGGCGGGCGCTGCGGATCGTGACGCTCTCGAAGAACTCCTACGGAACCCTGGTCGCGGGCGGGATCGCCGCCATGTTGATCTTCCAGGTCTTCGTCAACGTGGGAATGAACCTGGGGATCATGCCGATCACCGGGATCCCCCTGCCGCTGCTCAGCTACGGGGGTTCCTCCGTGCTGGCGACGTTCCTGGCAGTGGGGGTTCTGCAGAGCATCCACATGCAAGCGCGCCTCGGCCAGAGAGGCAGGTACGCCTGGTGAGACCAGGCGATGCGTACCTACCTGAACTGAGCTGAATCGATGAAAAAAACCATCCTGGTGTCCGCCGATCGCGGCGAGACCCGCATCGCCGTCCTCGAGTCGAAGACCAAAGGCGGCAAACGCAACGTCGCCGAGCTCTACATCGAGCGGCGAGGCCGGCGCTCGATCGTCGGCAACATCTACAAGGGCAAGGTCGACAACGTCCTGCCCGGAATGGAGGCCGCCTTCGTCGACATCGGCCTCGATCGCAACGGCTTCCTGCATGTCGACGAGATCGTGATGCCCAACGGGGAGCAGGCCCCGAGGCGCGGCCAGGGCAAGGGCCCGCGGATCAGCGACCTGATCAAGCCCGGCCAGGAAATCCTGGTCCAGGTCGTCAAGGACCCGCTCAAGTCGAAGGGCGCGCGGCTTTCGATGAACCTCTCGATCGCCGGCCGCTACCTGGTCTACGACCCTCGGGGAGAGGGCGTCGGCGTCAGCCGGCGGCTCTCGGACTCCGAGCGCGACCGCCTGCGCAAGATGGTGGCCCGCACCTACAAGGGCCCCGGCGGTCTGATCGTTCGCACCGCCGCCCACGGGGCCAAGAAATCCGACTTCGTGCGCGAGGTCGGCTATCTGCACAAGCTCAACGCCGTCGTCGAAGAGCGCAGCGGCAAGACCAAGGCGCCCGGTCTCGTCTTCCAGGAGGCCGACCTGCCGGTCCGCGTCCTGCGCGACGTCTTCCTCTCGGACTTCGAAACCGCGGTGATCGACTCTCCCAAGCAGCTCGAGCGGGTCACCAAGTTCTTCCAGCGGACGGCACCGGAGCTGGTCGACAAAGTCGAGCTCTACAGCGGCCGCAAGCCCCTGCTGGAGAAATGGGGCGTCGACAAGGAGATCGAATCGACTCTGGCACGGCGCGTCGACCTGCCGGGTGGCGGCTACCTGATCATCGACTACACCGAGGCGCTGACCGTGATCGACATCAACAGCGGCTCGTTCACGGGGCGCGGCAAAGGCGGCCTCGAGGAGACGATCACCAAAGTCAACACCGAGGCCGCCGAGGAGGTCGTGCGGCAGCTGCGGCTGCGCGACATCGGCGGGATCATCGTCATCGACTTCATCGACATGGCGCGGGCCAAGAACCGCGACAAAGTGCTGAAGACGCTGCGCAAAGCGCTGGACGCCGACAAGTCGAAGAGCTACGTGGTCGAGGTGTCGCCGCTCGGCCTTGTCGAGATGACGCGGCAGAACATCACCGACGGGGTGCGCGAGATCCTCACCGCTCCCTGTCCGACATGCGAGGGCCAGGGAGTCGTGCTCTCGGCGGAGACCGTCGCCCTCGACGGCCTGCGCAAGCTGCGCGACCTGGCGACGCGCGACGCCGAGGCCTTCCTGCTGCGGGTCAACCCGAAGGTCGCGGCCGAGCTGATCGACGCCGACAGCGGCCTCGCCGAGCTGGAGGAGGAGACCGGCAAGCAGTTCCATTTCGAGGGAGGGGACGCGCTCGGGATCGAGACCTTCGAGCTGGTCGAGGCGGGCACGCGCGCCGAGATCGAGGAGCGGGCGCTGCCCTTCAAGGTCGGCGAGGAGGTGCTGGTCAAGATCGAGGAGCCGCACATGTACAACGCCGACGACGCGGTGGCGCGGATCGACTCCTACATCGTCAGCGTCAGTGGCGGTGGGCGCTACGTGGGCGAGCGCAAGATGGTGCGGATCGAGCGGGTCGAGCGCGCCGCGGCGGTCGCCTCGCTGCTCGGCGGCGAGTCGGCCAACGGCAACGACCCCGAGCCTCTAGAATCCCCCGCCTCACGCAGTGGCCGTCGCGGCCGCAGCGGCGGTCGCGGCAGGTCCGGCGCCACTTCGCAGAGCGGCAAATAAAACCATGAGCAAAAGCACCAGCACTTACGCGGTCGTAGAGACCGGTGGCAAGCAGTACCGGGTCGAGAAAGGCAGCTCGCTGCTGGTCGACCGGCTCGATGCCAAGGAGGGCGACAAAGTCGCCCTCCGCCCCGTCATGTTCCGTGACGAAGATGTAGTCGCCGACCCGAAGGGGCTCGAGAAGGTGAAAGTCGAAGCCAAGGTCGCCGAGCACCTGCGCGGGCCGAAGATCAAAGTCTTCAAATACAAGCCCAAGAAGGGCTACCGGCGCCGCGCCGGCCACCGCTCGGAGCTGACGAAACTCGAGATCGTCGAGCTGAAGATGGGCGCCCGCAAAGCCGCCGCCAAGAAAGAGAAAAAACCGGCTGCTAAAAAGGACGACGATGGCTCATAAGAAAGGACTCGGCTCCAGCCGCAACGGCCGCGAATCGAACCCCAAGATGCTCGGGGTCAAGGTCTTCGCCGGCCAGAAGGTGACCGGCGGCGAGATCATCGTCCGCCAGCGCGGCACCCGGTTCTGGCCCGGCGACGGCGTCGGCCTCGGCCGCGACCACACGATCTTCGCGACCCGCGAGGGCACGGTGGAGTTCAAGCCGGGGCGCAAGGGCCGCACGATCAGCGTCGTCGCTGACTAGCGCTGGATAAAAAAGAGGCGGCTCCGAAGAGCCGCCCTGACGAACCGGGTGCCGCCGAATGCATTCGGTGACCCTGGACTGTGGTCTGACTATAACACCCCCGGCGGGAGTCGAACCCGCCAGCCCCGGTTCGTCAATCCAGGGTCCGCGTCCGGCGGCGGGGGCGCGCCGCCCGCAGGCGGCGCGCCG
>DATABM010000024.1:0-6540 GCA_036259555.1 Solirubrobacterales bacterium | reverse complement strand
GTCTGGATTCACGACTCTTCATCCACCTCACCTCTCTGTAGTTGGGGGGTCTCCCGGACCAAGTGCATGTGCTCGGGCTCCCAGCGGAGAGCTACCCGCGCGCCCCCGCCGGGCAACTGCTGCCGCTGGGCCTCGTCGGCGTTGGGGACGAGAACCGTCATCCGAACCTCCCCGCCGAGGTCGACGACGACCTGGGTGGAGGTGCCTAGGTACAGCGAGCTCTCCACCGTCCCCTCGACCCGCGGCGCAGCGCCGTTCGCGGCCGGAGCGGCGGGGGCAGCGTCGGGCGGCTCGATCCGCAGCTTCTCGGGCCGGACGACCGCCTGGCAGCGCTCGCCCGGCGTCAACCCGTCAACCGACACCGCGACCGACGCGCCGTTCTCGAGCCGCACCTCGCCGGGGCCTGAGACGACCGCCGGCATCAGGTTGGAGACGCCGATGAAGCCGGCGACGAAGGCGGTGGCCGGTCGCTCGTAGACGTCCTCGGGCGTTGCGACCTGCTCGATCCGCCCGCGGTTCATCACCGCGATCCGGTCGCTCATCGTCAGCGCCTCCTCCTGGTCATGGGTGACGTAGACGAAGGTGATGCCGACCTCCCGCTGGATCCGCTTCAGCTCGACCTGCAGGCCCTTCCGCAGTTTGAGGTCGAGGGCGCCGAGCGGCTCGTCGAGCAGCAGGACCTTGGGGAGGTTGACGAGGGCGCGGGCCAGCGCCACCCGCTGCTGCTGGCCGCCCGAGAGCTGCGCCGGTCGGCGCTTCGCCTCGGCCGCCAGGCCGACTCGGTCGAGCTCGGCCGCGACCCGCTCGCGGATCTCCGCCTTCGGCGCCTTCTTGCGCTTCAGGCCGTAAGCGACGTTGTCCTCGACGCTCAGGTGCGGAAAGAGCGCGTAGCTCTGGAAGACGGTGTTGGTCGGGCGCCGGTGTGGGGGGAGGTCGGCGACGTCGGCGCCCTCGATCCGGATGCGACCCTCGCTGGGGCGCTCGAAGCCGGCGATCATCCGCAGCGTCGTCGTCTTGCCGCAGCCGCTCGGTCCGAGGAGCGTGAAGAACTCGCCGCGCTCCAGCTCCAGGTCGACGCCGTCAACGGCGACGAGTGCGTCGAAGCGCTTGGTGACCCTCTCCAGCTCGACGCTCGGGACCGTGGCTTCCATCTCCTCCTTCCACTTGCCTGCCTTGGTGGAGTCGTCTGCCCAGACGGTATGGCCGAAGCGGCGGCTGCACAAGGGGCGCGGTTACCAAAGCTAGGCGCCCGCTATATCCAATCCGTACAATTGGCGGCGAAGTCCTTGACGGCGCGACCATTGCAAAGCGGCGAAACGGTGGCTAGCGTTGTCCAGAACGTCGTAGCAAGAGAGGAGCACGCGCATGGCCATTGCGTCGCAAACGAGCGGAGCCGTAGGCACCGACCTCCAGGAGCTGGCCAGGCGACATCTGTGGATGCACTTCTCGCGCATGGGCGCCTACAGCGCCGACGCGGAGATCCCGATCATCGTCCGCGGCGAGGGCTGCTACGTCTACGACGACCGCGGCAACCGGTACCTCGACGGCCTCTCGGCCCTCTTCTGCGTCAACGGCGGCCACGGCCGCAGCGCGCTGGCCGAGGCGGCGGCGCGGCAGATGGAAGAGCTCGACTTCTACACGCTGTGGAGCTACGCGCACCCGCGTGCGATCGAGCTGGCGGCGCGGATCGCCTCGCTCGCGCCCGGCGACCTGAACCGGGTCTTCTTCACCTCCGGTGGCTCGGAGGCAGTCGAGTCGGCGCTGAAGCTGGCCCGCAACTACCACCGCATGCACGGCAAAGGCCAAAAGCACAAGGTGATCGCCCGTGAGATCGCCTACCACGGCACTTCGCTGGGGGCGCTCTCGGTGACCGGCATCACCGACCTGCGCTACCAGTTCGAGCCGCTGACGCCCGGCGGTTGCCACGTCCCCAACACCAACATCTACCGCTGGCCGGACGATCGCGACCCACTCTGGGCCGCGGACGCGATCGAGGAGCGGATCGTCTTCGAGGGCCCGGAAACGGTCGCCGCGGTGATCCTCGAGCCGGTGCAGAACGCGGGCGGCTGCTTCGTCCCGCCGGACGGCTACTTCCAGCGCGTCCGGGAGATCTGCGACCGCCACGACGTGCTGCTGATCTCCGACGAGGTGATCTGCGCTTGGGGCCGGCTCGGCCACTGGTTTGGCTGCGAACGTTTCGACTACCAGCCCGACCTGATCACGATCGCCAAGGCGTTGACCTCGGCCTACGCGCCGATGGGCGGCGTCGTCGCCTCCGATCGCGTCGCCGAGCCCTTCATGCAGGGCGACGCCTCCTTCGCCCATGGCTTCACCTTCGCCGGTCACCCGGTGGCGGCGGCGGTGGCGATGGCCAACCTCGACGCCTTCGAGGAGGAGGACCTCTGCGGGCACGTCCGCGCCAAGGAGCCCGAGTTCCGGGCGGCGCTGGAGTCCCTGCGCGACCTGCCGATCGTCGGCGACGTGCGGGGCGCCGGCTACTTCCACGCGATCGAGCTGGTCAAGGACAAGGAGACGAAGGAGAGCTTCGACGACGAGGAGTCCGAGGACCTGCTGCGCGGCTTCCTCTCCGGTGAGCTCTACCGCCGCGGCCTGATCTGCCGGGCCGACGACCGCGGCGACCCGGTGATCCAGCTGGCGCCACCGCTGATCGCCGACACGCCCCAGTTCGAAGAGATCCACGACGTCTTGCGCGGCGTCCTCACCGACGCTTGGGAGCGGGTGGCCGGGTCGTCCACGACGCCGCGTCCCGCTCCCGCTCGACGGCGGTCGTCGCTTTAGGTGCCGACGGTGCTGACCGTCCAGAGCCTGCTCTCCGAACTCGAGCTCGACCTCGCGGCTGGGATCGACTCGGCCGAGTCGCCGGTGCGCTGGGTGCACATCTCCGAGCTGGAGGACCCGACGCCGTGGCTCTCGGGCGGCGAGCTGATGCTCACGACCGGCATCCCACTCACCACCGGGCCCAAGCAGCGCGACTACATCAAGCGGCTCTCCGAGCACAACCTCGCGGGGTTGGGGCTCGGCACCGGCTTCAGCCACAAGAAACTGCCGAAAGCGATGGTCGACGAGGCTCTCGCCCAGGACTTCCCACTCTTCGAGATCCCCTACTCGGTGCCGTTCATCGCGATCACCGAGAAGGCCTTCGCCCGCCTCGTCAACGAGCAGTACGAGGTGCTGCAGCGCGGCATCGCGGTGCAGCGGCGGCTGGAGCGGCTGGTGCTGGAAGAGCGCGGCCTGGAGGAGATCGTGGCGACGATCTCCTCCGCGGTTGGCGGCACCGTGGCGATCCTCAACAACCGCGGCGAGCGACTCGCCGGACGCGGCTTTCGGCGGCAGCTCGCCCCCGAGGCGGTCAACGCGATCCGCGAGGAAGCGCTCTCCCACACCCGCGACGGCCATCCCTTCGTTCCGACCCATCCGGCCGTCGCGGGGCGGGCGCTCGCCCACCCCGTCACCTCACCCGGCGGCGGGCCGCCGCAGGCCTGGGTGGTCGTGGTTCGCGACTCCGGCGGGTTGGGCGACTTCGAGCGGCTGATCCTCCAGCAGGCCGTCGCCGTCGTCGCCTTGGAGCTGATGCGCCGTCGCGTCGCGCGCGAGACCGAGCGCCGCCTTGCCGGCGACGTCCTCGCCGGGGCCTTGGGCGGCCGCCTCGACCCCTCCGAGCTGCGGCGACGCCTCGAGCCGTTCGGGATCGGCGATGAGACGGCGGTCCTAGTCTTCGACCTCGACGACCCGGCGGCGGCCGAGCCTGCGCTGGAGCGGGCCCTCGCCGCGGACGCCTGTCCGGCGGTGGTGGCGCCGCACGCAGCCGGCGGCCGGGAGCTGCTTTGCGCCGTCGTCGACGCGGCCGACCGCGACCCGGTAGACCTCGCCTCGGAGGCGCGCCGTGCCCTGATCAAAGAGCGCGGCACGGTGCGGGCGGCCGCGAGCCGACCGGCGCCCCCGAGAAACTGCGCCGGTCCTTTCACGAGGCGCGCTGCGCCCTCGAGGCGACCGCCTTCGCCGACGGCGACGCCCCCGATGTCGCCTCGTGGCGGGATCTCGGCGCCTTCACGCTGCTGCTCTCGATCCAGGACGACGAAGCGCTGCGGCTCTACTGCGACAGCGTGCTCGGTCCGATCGAGGGCGGCGACGAGGATTACGGCGGCGAGCTGCTGCGCTCGCTGGAGGCGTTCATCGAGCAGAACGGTCAGTGGGAGCGGGCCGCCCGTCAGGTCTACTGCCACCGGCACACGCTCCGCTACCGGATGCGCAAAGTCGAAGACCTGACCAACCGCGACCTCTCGCGCGCCCACGACCGGATCGAGTTCTGGTTGGCGCTGCGGGCGAGGGAGCTGGTGGGGACGTGAGGCCGCCGCGATGAGGGTAGGCGTCCCGAAAGAGATCAAGCCCGACGAGTACCGGGTCGCGATCACGCCTTCCGGTGTCCGGGAGATGGTCGAGCACGGCCACGAGGTGCTGATCGAGGCCGGCGCCGGCGAGGGCAGCGCGATCGCCGACACGCAGTTCGAGTCGCAGGGGGCGCGGCTCGTCCCGACCGCCGCGGACGTCTTCGGCGAGGCCGAGATGGTGGTCAAGGTAAAGGAGCCCCAGCCGCCGGAGATCGAGATGCTGCGGCCTGGTCAGCTGCTCTTCGCCTACCTGCACCTGGCGCCGGACCCCGAGCAGGCGCGCGGCCTGCGCGAGTCGGGTGCCACCTGCGTCGCCTACGAGACGGTGGAGGACGCCCACGGCCGCCTGCCGTTGCTTGCGCCGATGAGCGAGATCGCCGGCAAGATCGCGGCCCAGGCGGGCGCCTTCATGCTCGAGAAGCCGATGGGCGGCCGCGGCATCCTGCTCGGCGGCGTGCCGGGCGTGCCGGCGGCGAACGTGATGGTGATCGGCGGCGGCGTGGTCGGCATGAACGCCGCCTTCATCGCGATCGGGATGGAAGCCGACGTCTTCGTCTACGACAAGTCGATCGACCGGCTGCGCGAGCTCGAAGTCGCGCTCGGCGGCCACTGCTCGACCGTCTACTCGACGACCCTGGCGATCGAGGAGATGCTGCCCCGTGCAGACCTCGTGGTCGGCGCCGTCCTCGTCCACGGCGCCCGCGCCCCTTACGTAGTGCGCCGCGAGCAGTTGGCGCTGATGAAGCCGGGGGCGGTGCTGGTCGACGTGGCGATCGACCAGGGCGGTTGCTTCGAGACCTCGCGCCCGACCACCCATCGCGACCCCACCTTCGAAGTCGACGGGATCACGCACTACTGCGTCGCCAACATGCCCGGCGCGGTGCCGATCACCTCGACCTACGCGCTGACCAACGCGACCATGCCCTACGCGATCGCGCTTGCCGACCACGGGGTCGCCGGGGCGATCCGCCGCGACCCCGGCCTGCGGCTCGGGGTCAACGTCGCGGCCGGCGAGGTGACCCACCCGGCGGTCGCCGAAGCGGTGGGCGCGACTTACGCGCCGGTGGAGCAAGCACTGCAAATCTCTGCCGACGGGTCGATAGGTCAAGCCGGAGTTGACATATCGGCCCGTCGGCCCCAACAACGACCTGCGGAGGTAGCGGACTGATGGCAGCGGCGACGAAGACGAAGCTGAGGAACTTCATCGGCGGCAAGGCGGTGGACCCGGCGGAGGGAGGGACGGAGGAGGTCGTCAACCCGGCCAACGGCGAGGCGATCGCCGAGGCGCCGCTCTCGACCAAGGCCGACGTCGACGCCGCTGTTCAGGCGGCCAAGGGCGCCTTCGAGGGCTGGGCGACCACGCCGCCCGGCGAACGGGCGCGGGCGCTGCTGCGGATGGCTGACCTGATCGAGGAGAAAGGCGACGAGATCGCCGACCTCGAGGCGGCCGACGCGGGCAAGCCGCGGGCCGCGGTGGTCGAGGACGAGATCCCGGTGATGGCCGACAACCTGCGCTTCTTCGGCGGCGCGGCGCGCGTGCCCGAGGGCCAGGCGGCGGGCGAGTACGTGGCCGGGCGCACCTCGATCATCCGCCGCGAGCCGGTCGGCGTCGTCGGCCAGATCACGCCCTGGAACTACCCGCTGATGATGGCGATCTGGAAGATCGGCCCGGCGCTCGGCGCCGGCAACACGGTCGTGCTCAAGCCCGCCGAGACGACGCCGTTGACCACGCTGCTCTTCGCCGAGTGGTGCGCCGACATCCTGCCGCCGGGGGTTCTCAACGTGATCGGCGGCCACGGCGAGCCGGCGGGCTCGGAGCTCGTCACCCACCCCGACGTGGAGATGGTCTCGCTGACCGGGTCGCCGGTGACCGGCAAGGGGATCGCCAAAGCGGCCGCCGACAGCCTCAAGCGGGTCCACCTCGAGCTCGGCGGCAAGGCGCCCGTGATCGTCTTCGACGACGTGGACATGGACACCGCGCTCGAGACGATCGCCGGGACGGCGCTCTACAACGCGGGTCAGGACTGCACCGCCGCGACGCGCGTGCTGGCGTCGAAGAAGGTCTACGACGACGTCGTCAACGGGCTGGCCGCCGAGGCCGGCAAGCAGGTCGTCGGGCTGACGCGCTCGG
>DATABM010000023.1:0-2499 GCA_036259555.1 Solirubrobacterales bacterium | reverse complement strand
ACCGCGTGCAGTGAGGCTAACCTAGGCGCACGATGACCCCGCTGCACGACGAGACGATCGGCCTGAGCGATGGCGAACCTTCCGAAGCCACGGCTGCGGCGGCGCGGCCGGCGCGGCGAGCTCGTCTCTCAGCCCGCGGCGCCTGAGCGCCAGCAGCCGAACGTCGAGCAGATCGACTCCAGCGGCCTGCGTTGGGTCAACATCGAGTGGCCCGGCTCGCTGGAGCGCAGTTGGCTGGAGGAGCACTTCGAGTTCCACGCCCTCGATCTCGAGGACGTCCTCTCCCGCAACCAGCGGCCGAAGATCGACGTCTATGACGACTACCTGTTCATCGTCCTCCACCTGCCGGTCTTCGACCCCCACGCCGGCCGCCTCGGCACCGGCGAGCTCGACCTCTTCGTCGGCCCCGACTACGTGGTCACGATCCCGAACCTGCCGCTGCAGCCGGTCGAGTACCTGTTCGAGCGCTGTCGGGCAAAGGAGGAGCTGCGCGAACAGCTCTTCTCCCGCGGCTCCGGCTACCTGCTCTACCGCCTCGTCGACGACAGCTTCGACTACTGCTTCCCGATGCTGCGCAAGATCGGCAACAAGCTCGACGCGCTCGAGGACGACATCTTCGAAGAGCGGGCCGAGGAGGTCGTGCGCGACATCTCCAACGTCAAGCAGGAGATCATCAACTTCCGCAAGGTGATCCGGCCGCAGCGGCCGGTCCTCCGAGACCTCGAGAAGGTCAAGCAGCGCTACCTCGCCCGGGATCTCGACCTCGAGATCTACTTCGACGACATCGTCGACGCGCACGAGCGGATCTGGGACATGCTGGAGAACTACAAAGAGGTGGCCGAGGCGCTCGAGGAGACCAACGAGTCGCTGATCTCCCACCGCCTCAACGACATCCTCCGCGTGCTGACCGCGATGAGCGTGATCATCCTGCCGCTGACCCTGATCGCGAGCGTGATGGGGATGAACACCTGGGTGCCGGACGAGGGCGACACGACCGGCTTCTTCGTCGTCCTCGGCCTGATGGCGCTGCTGCTGGTCGGCTTGGTCGCGTACTTCCGCAGGCGCCGCTGGCTCTGAGCGGCCCACCCGCGCCGGGGGCGGCTGCGCCTCAATAGGATGCGCGGCCCGTGGCAAATTTCCGCATCTGGGCGCCCTGGCGCCTCGCTTACGTGAAGGACGCGTCCAAGGACATCGAGGCGGAGTGCATCTTCTGCGCCAAGCCGGCGGCAGGTGACGACGAGGCGAACCTGATCGTCCACCGCGGCGAGCGCTCCTTCCTGATCCTCAATCTCTTCCCCTACACGAACGGCCACCTGATGGTGGCGCCCTACGAGCACATCGGCCGCCTGCAGGAGATTCCCGGCGAGACGCTGGCGGAGATGATGGCGCTGGCCCAGCGGGCGATGGACCGGCTCGAGCAGGTCTACCAGCCGCACGGCTACAACGTCGGCTTCAACCAGGGCCGAGTCGCCGGCGCCGGAGTCGAGCACCACATCCACCTTCACGTCGTCCCCCGCTGGGCGGGCGACAACAACTTCATGCCCGTGATCGCCGACACGAAAGTGATGCCGCAGTCGATCGAGCAGAGCTACGAGGCGCTGAAAGGAGCGTTTTGAACGACCAGTCCCCCCTCGCCCCGCCGGGGATCTTCAAGGCCTACGACATCCGCGGCCTGCACGGCTCGGAGATGGACGAGACGACGGCCGAGGCGATCGGCCGCGCCTTCGCGCGGGTGCTCGGACGGCTGCGCGGGAAGGACCCGGGCGAGCTGAGGGTCGGGCTCGGGCGCGACATGCGGCTGACGGCGCCGGCGATGGCCGGTGCGGTGCGGGACGGGCTGATCGCGGAGGGCGCGACGGTGATCGACGCCGGCATGGTCGCCACCGAGGTGCTCTACCACCTGGTCGGCTCGCGCCAGCTCGACGGCGGCGCGATGGTCACCGCCTCCCACAACCCCAAGGCCTACACGGGGGTGAAGCTGGTGCGCGAGGGAGCGCTGCCGCTCTCCGGCGACGCCGGGATCGGCGACGTCAAGGCGGAGATCGAGGGGGGGCTCGGCGCGGCGCCGGGCGGCGGCTCGGCCGAGGAGGTCGACGTCTGGGACGAGTACCGCGAGCATGTCCTCTCGTTCATCGACCCCGCCAAGGTGCGGCCGCTGAAGGTCGTCGTCGACGGCGGCAACGGGATGGCCGGGCCGATGGTCGGCCCGATCCTGCGCCGGCTCGGCCTCGATCTCGAGGAGATGTACTTCGAACCCGACGGCGAGTTCCCCGACCACGAGCCGAACCCTCTGCTCGAGGAGAACCGCCGCTTCGTCGTCGACAGGGTTCGCTCGGAGGGCGCCGATCTCGGCATCGCCTGGGACGGCGACGCCGACCGCTGCTTCTTCATCGACGGCGCCGGCACGTTCGTCGACGGCGACTTCCTGACGGCGCTGCTGGCGAAGTCGATCCTCGAACGGGAGCCCGGACGTCGTAGAGGATCGTCGCGCCGGGCTCC
>DATABM010000022.1:0-2773 GCA_036259555.1 Solirubrobacterales bacterium | reverse complement strand
ACCACCAAAACCGGCAAGCTGGTCAACACCTTCGACCAGGTCCCAGACGCCCCGATCACACGCTTCGACCTCAACATCAAAGGCGGCAGCAAGGGCATCCTCGCCGTCACCCGAACCCGCCGCGCAAAGATCGACATCTGCACAGCAGGCCGCCAAATCGCCGAAACCGACATGAACGGCCAAAACGGCAAACGATTCGACCGCAACATCCGCATCAAGACGCCGTGTTCGAAGCGGCCGAAGAAGACCAAAGCCCAACGACGCAAAGCCGCCGCCAAGCGCAGGTCGGCTCGGCGCTAGCTCGAGCGCAGGGCCTGGTGGCGGTGTGGGCCCCGCCACCTGCCCCGCGTATGTGGGCCCTTCGCGACGCTCCGCATCCCTCCTATGCGGAGGTCTGACGCCCCGGGGTATCCCGTCCGGGACTCGAGCCCTACGCTGCCCTCCTCCCCTCCCAAAGGAGGGCTCCAACCGGGATCGGGGTTGGAGACACGACCCTACCCATACCGGGTGAGGAAAGTCAAGGGCAGGACCCTTGGAGGACCGCTACCTTGGCCCGCCGAACTGGTTGGAACCGGACATGGCCATCACTCGCCCTCAGCCCAGCGCGCTACTGCTCGTCTCGATCGCCGTCGCCGTCGCAGCGTTCGCTCCGATCACGGCGAGCGGCGCCGCAGTTCAGGTCGTCCGCGGCGCCGGCTTCGGACATGGCATCGGCATGAGTCAGTACGGCGCCTACGGGATGGCCCAGGAGGGCTGGGGCTACGAGCGGATCCTGCGCCACTACTACAAGGGGACCAAGCTCGGGCAAGCGCCTAGCCGTCCCGTGCGCGTGCTCCTTCAGGCCAGCGATCCGTACGTCCGGTTCAGGGGCGCCACGCGCGGGCCCGGTGCAAAGGCCCTGTCTCCCGGCGTGATTCATGTCGTCCGTCCCGCGCGCGGGGGACGCCTCGCGCTCTACGGCGCGGGGGGCAGGCGGCTCGGCACGTACCGGGCACCGCTCAGCGTGAGCAACGGCGGCAGGCCGATGACGCTCCTGGGCGCGGCCATCCAAGGCGTGGTCAGCGGTCGCTATCGCGGGACCTTCGACCTCTACCCCGGCAGCGCGGGCGGCGTCACGGTCGTCAACGCCCTGCCGATCGACGACTACGTCCAGGGTGTCGTGGCCAGCGAGGTGCCGGCCTCCTGGGAGGCCGACGTGCTCCGCGCGCAGGCCGTCACGGCGCGAACCTATGCCCTCACCACGCGCAAGACCGGCGACATCTTCGACCAGTACCCCGACACCCGCTCGCAGATGTACAAGGGCGTCGTGGCCGAGACGGCGGCCACCAACGCCGCCGTCCGTCGCACCGCCGGCGAGATCGTCACGCACGACGGCGAGCCGGCGACGACCTTCTACTTCTCGACCTCGGGCGGGCGCACCGAGAACATCGAGAACAGCTTCATCGGGGCGTCGCCGCAACCGTGGCTGAAGAGCATGCCCGACCCCTACGACGTGATCTCGCCGAAGCACCGCTGGACCGTCCGCTTCTCGAACGCGCGCATGGGGGCGCTGCTCGGCGCGCCGGGAACGCTGCGCCGCGTCGAGGTCCTCTCGCGAGGGATCTCGCCGCGCGTCGTGCGGGCGCGGATCGTCGGCTCCAGGGGCTCGACGATCCTCACCGGCCCGCAGATCCGCGCCCGGCTGGGCCTCGACGACACGTGGGCCTACTTCACGCGCGTGGGCTCGGCGCGAGCCGCGGCCAGGCTGGCGCGACGCTGGGCTCGCTAGCGCGCCCGGCGGCCGCCCCCTCCAGAAGCACTGGAGCCGCGCCAGCGCGCGGCTCCAGCCCTCCAATTGCATCCCGATAGCGGCTCCCTCCAAAGACCGCTACCGGGATTGTCGGGAACGTAACACCCACCGTTCCGCGTGTCAACCATAAAATTGGTCAGTCCAATTATCGTCACTCAGGCTCGGAGCCGTCGCCGCCGAGGCCCTCGAGCAGCTCCGCGCCGTCGATTCCCATCGCCCTGCCCAGGTTGAGCAGCGTCCCGAGTCGCGGCTCGCGAGTTCCCGCCTCCAGCCTGTAGATCTCCGAATGGCTGATCCCGGCTGCCTTCGCGAGCTGGGTCTGCGAGAGCCCGCTCTTGGCCCGCGCCCGCCTGAGGTTGTCCGCGAACCGCGCCGCCGTGGTCTTGCTCATCGGGCGTACCCTCCACCCCTCGTAGAATCCGACACATTACAAAATGAACCTTGACAGCCGGGCCGGACTGTGGGTATTGTCGTGTCTCGCGGGGAGGGATACCGCGCCGCCCCTTCGCTGGAGGGAGGAGGGGTCGGTGAGGCGCGGGGGAGACGCCGCTACCGGCTAGGCGTCGCCCCCGCAGCCTCCAGCTTCCACTCGCCGTCGACCTTCTCGAGTGGGATCTCGCCGGTGCGACCCCCGCCGCCGAAGCTGACCTTGGCGACGGCCGTGTCGCCGGTCACCTCGACGCTCCTGACCTTCGCCTTCAGCGTCAGGTTCAACCCGCCCGCCTTCTCGGCCTCGTCGAGGAACGCCTGGAAGCTCTCGGCACACGACTCGGCCTTGGCGCCGAGGCCGCCCTGCTCCAGCTGCCGCTGCGCGCGCTCGTTGAGCTGCTCGCAGACCCGCTCGGCGTCGCCGTCGGCGATCGCGTCGTAGAGCTCCTCGACGGTCGCTCGGGCCTGCTCGCGATCGCTGCCGCCCGAGTCCCCGCCATCGTCGTCCGAGCCGCCGCAGGCTGCGGCGCCAAGCGCGAGGGTGGCCGCCCCCCC
>DATABM010000021.1:0-8094 GCA_036259555.1 Solirubrobacterales bacterium | reverse complement strand
GGCTCATCGCCCGGCCTCGGCCCGTCGGCGGCGGTTCCCGGGGCTAGACTCCCGGCCCGATGCCCGACGCAGCAAGAGCCGCCTCGCTTGCCGACCGCCTCGTCGCTGGCGAGAAGCGCGCGTTGGCACGGGCGATCACGCTGATCGAGTCCGACGACCCGGCGGGATGGGAGCTGATCCGAGAGGTGTATCCGCGCACCGGCAAGGCGCGCATCGTCGGCTTCACCGGGCCGCCCGGAGTGGGGAAGAGCACCCTGATCGGGGCGCTCACGGCGGAGCTGCGCAAGACCGAGCGCCAGGTCGCCGTCCTCTCGATCGACCCGTCCAGCCCGTTCACCCGGGGCGCCCTGCTGGGGGATCGCATCCGGCTGTCTGAGCACTTCCTCGACCCGGGCGTCTTCATCCGCTCGATGGCGTCGCGCGGGGCGCTCGGCGGTCTCTCCGAGGCGGCGCTGCAGGTCGCCTTGGCGATGGACGCCGCCGGCAAGGACGACGTACTGATCGAGACCGTGGGCGTCGGCCAGGCGGAGATCGACATCGTCGATCACGCCGACACCATCGTGCTGGCGCTGATGCCGGGCTCGGGCGACTCGATCCAGGCGCTCAAGGCCGGCGTGATGGAGATTCCGGACGTGATCGTCGTGAACAAGGCCGACCATCCGATGACCGACACGATGGTGCGCGAGGTCAAGAGCGTCCTGGCCCTCTCCCACGAGAAAGGCTCCTGGCGGGTGCCGGTCCTGCGCACCGAGGCGGCGGCCGGAAAGGGCGTCGACGAGCTGGCGGCCAAGATCGACGAGCACCGCGCGTTCATCGCGGAGAGCGGCACGCTCGAGCAGCGCCGGGCGCGGAACCTCCGCAGCGAGGTGCTTGGGATCGCGGCCTCGCGCATGCGCCGCCGACTCGAGGCGACCGCCGAGGGCGACCCCGAAACCGCAGCGCTGCTGGAGCGCGTCGTGCGGCGCGAACTCGATCCCGCCAGTGCCGCGACCGAGCTGATGGAGAAGAACGCCGGTGACGGTTAGCTGGCTCGGATTCGAGGTCGACGACCTCGACGGGCGCCGAGCCGGCCGTGTGCGCGGGTTCTTCGCCGACGCCGAGCGCGGCGATCCGGCCTGGCTCGTCGTCGACCTGGCGCGGCGCCTGCCGTTGCTGCGCCGCCGTCGCGGTGGCCATCTCGTCGCCGTGCCGATGCGCGATTGCGCTTGGGGCGGAGGTCGGGTGTGGACGGCCCATCCTCGCGAGGAGCTGCGCCACGCCCCGACGGTGGACCCGACCAGACCGCTGCTGCGCGAGCACGAGCTGGCGATCTGCTCGCACTACGGCATCGGCGAGCGGGTCGGCCGGGCCGCTGAGGTCGTCCCCCGCGCCAAGGGCGCGGTCACCGCACAGCCGGCGTAGCGGCGCTTTCGCTCAGCAGCCGAGCTGCCGCGCGATGACCATCTGCTGGACCTCGTCGGTGCCCTCGCCGATCGTCAGGATCTTGGCGTCGCGGTAGAAGCGGCAGACGGGGTACTCCTCGATATAGCCGTAACCGCCGTGGATCTGCACCGCCTCCTCGGTGGCACGCACCGCGAGCCGCCCGGTGATCAACTTCGCCTGCGCGGCGGTCAGCGTGAACGACTTCCCCGCATCCTTCTCGAGCGCAGCGCGCCAGGTGAGCAGCCGCGCCGCCTCGATCTGAGCGGAGAGGTCGGCGATCTTCGCTTGGATCGACTGGAACTTCGAGATCGTCTGGCCGAAGGCGCGGCGCTCCTTGGCGTAGGCGAGCGCCTCGTCGAGGGCGCCCTGCGCGAGCCCGACGCCCATCGCGGCGACCCCGATGCGGCCGCCGTCGAGGATGTGGAGGAAGTTCTTGAAGCCGTCGCCGCGCCGGCCGAGCAGATTGTCCTCCGGAACCCGGCAACCTTCGAAGCTGAGCGGCCGCGTGTCGGAGGCGTTCCAGCCCATCTTGCGGTACGGCTCGCCGGCCTCGTAGCCGGGCGTGCCGGTCGGCACGACGATGTTGGAGATCTCCTTGCGGCCGTTCGCGTCGCCGGTCGCCGCGGTGATGGACACGCACCCCGAGATGTCGGTCCCGGAGTTGGTGATGAATTGCTTGGCGCCGTCGATCACCCACTCCCCGTCCTCCAGCCGCGCGGTCGTGCGGACGTTGCCTGCGTCTGACCCCGCTTCGGGCTCCGTCAGGCCGAAGGAGGCAAGGCGTTCGCCGCTGCAAAGTCGCGGCAGCCACTCGGCCTTCTGCTCGTTCGTCCCCCAGAGGTGGATCGGCATCGTGCCGAGCGAGGTGTGGGCGGCCATCGTGATGCAGACCGAGGAGTCGATCCGCGCCAGCTCTTCGACCGCCAGCACGTAGGAGAGGGTGTCGGCGCCGCCGCCTCCGTACTCCTCCGGGAACGGGATTCCCATCAGCCCCAGCGACCCCATCTTGGCGACGATCTCGTAGGGAAACCGCTTCTCTCGGTCCAGCTCCTCCGCCACCGGCGCCACCTCCTGCCGCGCGAACTCGCGCACGGTGTCGCGCAGCAGCTTCTGCTCAGTGGAGAGATCGAAGTTCATTGACGGTGAGCCTATTGAGCCCGCGAGGGCAGACGGGTGACCCCTTCACGGAAGCTCAAGGGACCACGCCTGAGCTCTCTGTAGCGACCCAGCTGCGCGACGGCTTCCGGGGAGGGGTCACCCGTCTGCCCTTCACCCGCTAAAGCTGCAAACTCTTGACCTGCAGCAGCTCCTCGATCGCGTAGCGACCGTTCTCGCGGCCGTGCCCCGATTGCTTGAAGCCGCCGAACGGCGCGATCGGGTTGAAACGGCCGCCGTTGATCTCGATCTGACCGGTCCGAATCCGCTTTGCGACGGCGATCGCCCGGTCCGCGTCGCCCGACCAGACACCGCCGGAGAGCCCGTAGACCGTGTCGTTGGCGATCCGCACGGCGTCGTCCTCGTCCTCGTAGGGCTGGATCACGAGGACGGGTCCGAAGATCTCCTCTTGGGCGATCGTCATCTCCGGCGTTACGTCCGAGAAGACGGTCGGGCGGACGAAATAGCCTCGCTCGAGGCCGTCTGGCGGCGCCGTGCCACCCGTCAGCAGTTTCGCGCCCTCCTCCTCTCCCTTGCGGATGTAGCCACGGACGCGCTCGCGCTGGACGTCTGAGACGAGCGGCCCGAGCCGCGTGGAGGGCTCGAACGGGTCGCCGGGCGAGAAGCCCTCGGCCGCCTCGGCCGCCAGTTGCTCCGCCTCGGCCAGCTTCTCACGCGGGACCACCATCCGAGTAAGCGCGCTGCACGTCTGACCCGAGTTGAGGAAGCACTTGGCGACGCCGTCGGGGACCGCCCTGGCGAGGTCGGCGTCGTCGAGGATCACGTTCGGCGACTTGCCGCCCAGCTCCATCGCGACCGGCTTGACGGTGGCGGCGGCAAGCTCGGAGACCCGCCGGCCGGCGCGGGTCGAGCCGGTGAAGGAGACCATGTCGACGCCGGGGTGGGCGGCGATCGCCTCGCCGACCACGGGTCCGGTCCCGGTGACCAGGTTGAAGACTCCCGGCGGCAGGCCGACCGACTCGATCACCTCGGCGAGGATGAAGGCGTTGAGCGGAACCACCTCGCTCGGCTTCAGCACCACCGTGCAGCCGGCGGCTAGGGCGGGCGCGACCTTTGCGGCAATCTGGTTGAGCGGGTAGTTCCAGGGAGTGATCGCGCCCAGCACGCCGATCGGCTCGCGCAGCACGCGCGAGTTGCCGATCTCCTCCTCCCAGGCGATTTCGTCCATCAGCTTGGGCATCGCCGCGAATTGACCGGTTGGGAGCCCGGCCTGGATGATCTTGCTCAGCTTCAGCGGCATCCCCAGCTCCTGCGCGATCGTCGCCGCTATCTCGTCGGAGCGCTCGGTCAGGCCGCCGGCGATTGCCTCCAGATAGCCGGCGCGCTCCTGCCGCGAGGTCTGCGACCAGGCGTCGAAGGCCTCGCGGGCGGCGCGCACGGCGCGGTCGGCGTCGGCCGGACCGCAGGCAGGGATCGAGCCGATCGGCTCCTCGGTGGTTGGGCTGATCACCTCGATCCGATCGTCCGCCTCCGGCTCGACCCACTCGCCGCCGACGAAGATCCTGTCGCGCACCTGAAGCTCAGCCGCCGTCGCCATCTTGCTCTCCCTACTCGCTGGTCTGGGCGGCCAACGCTAGCGCCTCGGCGCCGGGGCCCGGGAGCGCGCGGGCGTCACGCGCGTGCAGCAGCTTGCCGCACTCTTCGCAGATGCCCCGATCGCTGACCTGTCCGCCGCACTCCTTGTGCACGATCACCATCGGCGGGCCGGTCTTGCGTGAGGAGTGGCGGTCGCCCCAGCCTTGCAGAGCGACCAGGGCGGGCCAGAGGTCGAGGCCCTTCTCGGTGAGGAAGTATTCGTAGCGGGGCGGACTCTCCTGGTAGGGCCGCCGTTCGAGGATGTCCTCCTCGACGAGACGCTGCAGCCGAGTGGAGAGGACGTTGCGGGCGATCCCCAGGCCCTTCTGGAGGTCGTCGAAGCGCCGCCTGCCGTTCATCACGTCGCGCACGATCAGCAGGGACCAGCGCTCGCCGATGACTTCGAGCGCCTTCGCGATCGAGCAGATCTGACCCGGATAGTCATGACGGAGCACACGTGAATCTTCTCACATTGGGTTGCACGAAGCAACTGACTCGGCTAGGCTGGATTAACGGAGTTGCTTGGTGCAACTCACTCAGCCCGATTGGAGGCACTGCGATGAAGCTGATTTCCAGGCACAGAGGCCAGTACCGGGCCAAGGCGCCCCGGATCGCGATCAGCCAGGCGGAGATAACCGCGGACCTGCACTACCCGGCCAGCCGGGCGGTCGACGCGCGGCGTACGCTCGAGCGGCGCGGGGCGCGCGGATGAGCGCAGGGGCCGCCGACGCCGTGGAGGCGGCGGAAGCTTTCGCCGCCTCCAGCCCTGAGACGACCCGCAGCCGCACGCTCGTCTGGCAGGACCCGGTCCCTACGGCTGTGGCCGGGGCCACGATGACCGGCATGGAGTACATGGAAGCGATCGTCGCGGGGAAGCTTCCGCCCCCGCCGATCGCCGTGACGATGAGACTGCGCCCGATCGAGCTGGGCGACGGTCGCTGTGTCTTCGAGGGCGAGCCGGGCGAGGAGCACTACAACCCGATCGGCGTCGTCCACGGCGGCTACGCGGCGACGCTGCTCGATTCCGCGCTCGGTTGCGCAGTTCACACGACCCTCCCTGCGGGTGTCGCCTACACGTCCCTTGGGATCGAGGCGAAGTACGTGCGGCCGATCACGCGCGAGACCGGCCGTGTCCTCTGCGAGGCCGATGTCGTCTACCGCGGGCGCCGTCAGGCGACCGCGGAGGCGAAGCTGACCGCGGCAACCGACGGAAAGCTGCTTGCCCACGGCGTCGCGACGTGCATGATCCTCGGCGAGAACTAGGCGCTCAGAGCGCGGGCCAACTCGACCAGCATCCGTACGCCGTAGCCGCTGGCGTCGTTGCCGGTGTACTCCCGGCCCACGTCCCAGGCGGTGCCGGCGATGTCGACGTGGGCCCAGGGCGTCTCGCCGACGAACTCCTGAAGGAAGGCGGCCGCGGTGATCGTGCCCGCCTTGCGCTTTGAGCCGAGGTTGGAGAGGTCGGCGACCGTGCCCTTCATCAGCTCGCTGTACTCGCGGTGCAGGGGTAGGCGCCAAGTCAGCTCGCCGCTGACTCGGCCGGCCTCCTCGACCGCGGCGGCGAGGTCGTCGTCGTTGGAGACGACCGCGGCGTAGGTGGAGCCGAGCGCGACCAGCACGGCGCCGGTGAGCGTCGCCAGGTCGACGACGCGCTCGGCGCCCAGCTCGACCGCGTAGGCCAGGGCATCGGCGAGGATCAGACGGCCCTCTGCGTCGGTGTTGTTGACCTCGACCGTCTTGCCGTTGTATTGGGTGATCACGTCACCTGGCTTGATCGCGCTGCCCGACGGCATGTTCTCGGTGGCGGGGACGATCGCGATCAAATCGAGCGCCAGCCCCAGCTCGGCGATCGCGGCGACGGCCTCCAGCACGGCGGCGGCGCCGGACATGTCCATCTTCATCTCGTGCATCGCCGCCGAGGGCTTCAGCGAGATGCCGCCGGTGTCGAAGGTGACGCCCTTGCCGACCAGGCCCAGCGTCGGCCTCGAGCCGCCGCCGGCGTAGCGCAGCACGATCAGCCTGGGATCCTCCTCGCTGCCCTGGCTGACGGCGACCAAGCCGCCCATTTCCTTGGCGGCGATTTCCTCTCGTCCGAGAACTTCGACGTCGAGTGCCTCGCTGGTCGCGCCGATCTGCTCGGCCCGATCGGCGAGGTAAGACGGGGTGGCGACGTTCGACGGCAGGCTCTGCAGGTCGCGGGCTCGGTTCTGCGCCGCGGCGCAGACGCGCGCCGTCTCGGCTGCGTCGGCGAGGGTCGCGGGGCCGAGCAGACTGAGCGATGCGATCGCGGGTGGAGGAGGGTCGGCGGGATCACGGCTGAGGAAGCGGTCGAAGCGGTAATCGGCGAGGATCGTGCCCTCGACGAGGGCTGCCGTGACCGCCTCGGCATCGCCACCGTCAGGCACCATCCAAGCGATGCTCGTCGCCTCCAACCGTGCCGTCTCCTTCGCCGCCAGCGCGGCGGCGACCCGGGCACGCTCGGGCTCCATCTCGTCACGCTTGCCCAGTCCGACTGCCAGCGCTCGCCCTGGTTGCCCCGGGTGGAGGAGCGAGAGCTTCTTGTAGGACCCCTTCGCGTCAGCGGCGCCTGGAGAAGCGGCAAACACCTCGGGCAGGCTTTCGTCCTCGAAGAGGCCGAAGACGAGAAGATCGGCCTCGATCTCGCCCGGCTTCGTGTCCCGTACGGTGACTTTCACGGCGGCCGAGTCTATGCGTTCCCTCACGCACTTCTCCCCGGCCTGGCGCTATCTTCCTGTGAGGGCCTTGCGGCCCGTCCCGAGCCGAGACCCGGCACAAACCAAGACAGAAAGGCCGCCAGATGCCCAGCACCGTTGTCCTCGGAACCGCACGTACGCCCTTCGGCAAGATGGGCGGGACCCTCTCCTCGCTCGACGCCACCGACCTCGGCGGGCACGTCATCCAGGGAGCGCTCGAACGCTCCAACGTCGACCCCGAGCAGGTCGACCAGGTCGTCTTCGGCCAGGTCCTGCAGGCCGGCCAGGGGCAGATCCCCTCGCGCCAGGCCCAGATCAAGGCAGGGATCCCGAAGGATGTCCCCTCGGAGACGATCAACAAGGTCTGCGCCTCCGGTATGCGCTCGCTCGGCCTCGCCGACCAGGCGATCCGCGCCGGCGACGCCGAGGTCGCCGTCACCGGCGGCATGGAGTCGATGAGCAACGCCCCCTACCTGCTGCCCGGCGCCCGCTTCGGCTTCCGCATGGGCGACGTCAGCGCGATCGACGCGATGACCCACGACGGGCTCACCAACCCCTTCACCGACAAGCAGATGATCAACGAGGCGAGTGAGGTCTCCAACGAGCTGGAGATCACCCGCGCCGACATGGACAAATTCGCCGAGCGCTCGCACCGGCTCGCCGCCGAGGCAACGGATGCGGGGCGCCTCGCCGAGGAGATCTGTGGGATCACGGTCAAGTCGCGCAAGGGCGAGAACACGGTCGAGACCGACGAGGCGATCCGCGCCGACACGACCCTCGAGGTGCTCGCCAAGCTGCGGGCGATCGGTGGCGAGGACGCCACCCACACCGCCGGCAACGCGCCCGGCGTCAACGACGGCGCCGGCGCGGTCGTCGTCGCCTCCGAGGAGTGGGCGCAGCGCGAAGGGCGCACGCCCCTCGCCCGCGTCCTCGCCTACGGCACGGTCGCCGACGACTTCCCGTACCTGGCGAAAACGCCGGCCAACGCCGCCAAGCAGGCGCTCGAGAAAATCGGCAAGACGCCGCAGGATGTCGACCTTTGGGAGATCAACGAGGCCTTCGCCTCGGTCGCCCTCAACTCGATGCGGATGCTCGGCGTCGAGGAGGAGAACGTCAACGTGAACGGCGGCGCGATCGCGCTGGGGCACCCGATCGGCGCCTCCGGCTCGCGGATCGTCGGCGCGCTCGTGCACGAGCTGCGCCGGCG
>DATABM010000020.1:0-13478 GCA_036259555.1 Solirubrobacterales bacterium | reverse complement strand
GAACTACCGGCGGGTGCTGCGGTGCGGGGCGGCGCGGCGACTTCATCGAGGGGCGGTCCCGAGGGCCTCGTCGATGAAGGGGCCGAGCAGCTCGCTGGTCGCGGCCGCCGTCACCTCCGGCGCCTCGCCGGGGGCCGTGATGTGGCTGATCGCCAGCCGAACCAGCGCCTCGGCCAGCAGCCGGGCTTTCTCGGGGGGCGCCTGCGGCCAGCCTTCCTCGATCGTCGCGGTCAGCCGCGCGGTCGCCCACTGCACGACCGGCATCCCCTGCGTCGTGACGAAGGGCAGCATGCCGCCGGTGCCGTCGTCGCTGATCACGATGCGGACCAGCGGATCCTCGCCCGCCGCGCGCAGGAAGGCCTCCAGCGCCGCCTCCACCGCGGCGCGCGGGTCGTCGAAGTGCGCGCGGACGGCGGCGTCGACCCCGTCCATGAAGCGTTCGCCCTCGTGGATGACGAAGGCCTGTGCGAACTCGTCGCGGCTGCCGAACTCGTTGTAGAGGGTTTGACGGCTGACCCCGGCGGCGCTGGCGACGTCGGCCATCGTGATCTGCGACCAGGCGCGGCGCTGCAGCTCGTCGCGCGCTGCGGCGAAGAGCGTCTCGCGAAGGAGCTGGCGCGCCGCTTGCGGGTATGGGGTCCTGCCGGCTGCCACGCCGCCTATCGTGGCAGCGGTACCCGTCATCCGTCAGCTGGCTCGAAGTCGACCTTGTCGCGCACGCCGCAATCGGGGCAATGCCACTCGTCCGGGACGTCGCTCCACGGAGTGCCCGGCGGGAATCCCTCTCGCGGGTGGCCTGCCGCCTCGTCGTAGACGTAGCCGCAGGCGGGACAGCGCCAAGCGCTCATCGATCCCCGCCCCTCAGGACGCGGCGCCGTAGCGGGCCAGGACCCTGGCGGCGCGGCGCGGCTCGATGTTGGCCCGGCTCACGTCGCCGCCGTAGTGGTCGAGCAGGCGCCTGTCCATGACGCGCCGCCACAGCGGCGGGAACCAGGCCAGCACGATCATCCCGGCGTACCCGGTCGGCAGCTGCGGCGCCTCGTCGACGTGGCGCAGCGCCTGGTAGCGCCGGGTCGGGTTCGCGTGGTGGTCGCTGTGCCGCTGCAGGTGGTAGAGCAGCACGTTGGAGGCGACGTTGTTGCTGTTCCAGCTGTGCTCCGGGCGGCACCGCTCATAACGGCCGTCCTCGCGCTTCTGGCGGCGCAGGCCGTAGTGCTCGAGGTAGTTGACGACCTCCAGCAGCGAGAAGCCGATCGCCGCCTGCACCAGCAGGTAGGGCAGGACGACGACGCCGAAGACGAGGGTCAGCGCCGCGAAGAGGACGACGGTCATCGCCCAGGCCTGGAGGATGTCGTTGTGAGCCGACCAGGGCGAGCGCTCGGTCCGCCCGAGCCGCTCGCGCTCGAGCTCCCAGGCCGACCGCAGGCTGCCGGAGACGGTGCGCGGCAGGAAGGCCCAGAAGCTCTCACCCATGCGGGCGCTGGCCGGGTCCTCCGGGGTCGCGACCCGCACATGGTGGCCACGGTTGTGCTCGATGAAGAAGTGCCCGTAGCCGCTCTGAGCGAGCGCCACCTTGCTGAGCCACTTCTCGAGGCTGGCCCGCTTATGACCCAGCTCGTGGGCGGTGTTGATCGCGATCCCGCTGACCATGCCCATCGTCAGCGCCAGGCCGACGCTCTCGACGGTCGAGAGGCCGCCCTCCGCCCAGAGCCAGCAGGCGAAGACGAGCCCGGCGTACTGGAGCGGGATGAAGATGTAAGTGCACCAGCGGTAGTAGCGGTCCTGTTCGAGCCATTTGATGATGCTGTCGGGCGGGTTCTCGGCGTCCATCCCGACGACGGCGTCGAGCAGGGGGAAGATCACGAAGACGAGGATCGGCCCGAAGTACCAGAAGAGGCCGAGGCCGGTCAGCTCGACCCAGGCCCAGGCGATGAAGGGCAGGAGCGGCACGATCAGGCCGAGCAGCCACGCGTAGCGCTTGCTGTCGGTCCAGCTTGCGGGGTTCAGCTCGATCTCTTCCCCGTGGGAATGCGCGTGCGCCTCCATAGCGGCTCCTCCTTGTCAAATATCGACAGTCCGTCCGTCTATTTGACAAAGTAGCTCATCTTGTAAAGAAGCGCAAGCCCAATCTTCGGCCCGGCGCGCCCTCGGCTACCATCCCGCCCATGTACACGCTGCTTTCGATACTGCAGGCGATCATCGCGCTGCTCGTGATCTTCCTGGTGCTCCTGCACTCGGGCAAAGACGCCGGTCTCTCCGGCGCCTTCGGAATCGGTGGTGGCGGCAGCTCCTTCGGCGGCGGCTCGATGGTCGAGCGCAACCTGGACCGGGCGACGATCTTCTTCTCGATCCTCTTCGTCGTCAACACGCTGGTGCTGCTGAAAATCTAGACCGGGTCGGCCGACCTCTCCCGCGCCCGAGGACCGCTCTCGCGCCCGAGGATCTCGACCGCCTCACGGCGCAGCTCAGCGTCGAGGATTGCGAAGTCCTCGTCCGAGAGCTTGCCGGCGGCGTGATCGAGCTCCGCGTCGCGGATCTCGCGGTATTTCGCTTCCTTCAGCGCCTCCAGATCGCCGCCGCCGCCCGGCAGACGGCGCGCCCGACGCGCCGGCCAAACCGCGATCAGCGCGCCCGTCAGTGCGATCAGGCCGCCGACCCAGATCCAGGTGACCAGCGGGTCGACGATGACCCGGAAGGTCGCGGGCACGTCCTCGCGCAGGTACCCGCGAGCCAGGCGCTCGGCGGCCGCCGCCTGCAGCGCCTCGATCTGGGAGAGGGCGGTCGGAAGCAGGCGCGGCTCTGCCGCCGCGGTGCGCATCAGGCGCGATAGGGCCCGGCACTGGGGCGGCGTCCCGGGGTCGTTGCCCAGACAGGCGCGGAAGTTGCGGTCGGCCTCCCGGGCGCCCTGTCGCAACGAGGAGATATTCGGCCCCATCGAGGTCCAGACGTCGCTGGTCGGCCCGGCCTCGAGGCCGACCTCGCTGGTCGCCTCGCCCTCGAAGTAGTCGGCGATCATCCCGACTTCGGCGCCGCCGGGCCGGAAGTAGCGGCGACTCGGCCTCAGCGTCACCTCGCGCTTCCCGTCGCGCTCGACGGCGAGCACGGCGCCGATCTCGATCGCCTCGCGGTCGACCCCCACCGTCGGCCGCTCGTAGACGAAGGTGCGACCGTCCACCACCGCGCTCTCGCCGGGCCGGAGCGTCACGTCGCGTTTGGTCTGGAAGCTGGAGGAGGCGGCGATCCCGACGAGCAGCACGGCGACGCCGATGTGGACGACGTAGCCGCCGTAGCGACGGCGATTGCGCGAGGTGACCGCGAGCAGCGCCGCCGGCAGTGAGCCGCCGGCGAGGCTGCGTCGCGCGGCCGCGCCGCGCCAGAACTCCTGCGCGAGGCCGGTCAGGGCGAACCCGGCAAACGCGAACAGGATCAGGGCCCAGGGACTGTCCGCCGCGTCCGCGAGGAGGGCGAGAACGACGGCGGTGGCGAGCCCGACCGCCAACGGCGCGACGAAGACGCGGCGCGCCGACCGCCAGCTGATTCGTCGCCAGGCAAGCAGGGGCCCGACCCCGGTGAAGAGGACCAGCAGCACCCCCAGGGGGGTCGTGTACTGGTCGAACCAGGGTGCCGCCAGGGATGCCTTCTCACCGGTGAACAGTTCGGAGATCAGCGGGAAGAAGGTGCCCCAGAAGATCGTCGCGCAGAGCGCCACCAGGAGCAGGTTGTTGACGAGAAACACGGCCTCGCGCGAAGCGAGCGAGTCGATGCGACGGGGCGAGCGCAGCTCGTCGAGGCGGGAGACGATCAGCGCCGTCGAGCCGAGCAGGACGACGGCGATCAAACCGAGGATGTAGGGGCCGACGGTGCTGTCGCCGAAGGCGTGGATCGACTCCAGCACCCCGGAGCGGACGAGGAAGGTCCCGAGCAGCGCCAGGGAGAAGGTGGCGACGATCAGCGAGACGTTCCAGACCTTCAGCATCCCGCGCTTCTCCTGGACCATGATCGAGTGCAGGAAGGCGGTGCCGGTCAGCCACGGCATCAGCGCCGCGTTCTCGACCGGGTCCCAGGCCCAGTAACCCCCCCAACCGAGCTCGGTGTAGGACCACCGCGCGCCGAGCAGGAGGCCGAGGCCGAGGAAGGCCCAGGCGATCAGCGCGAAGCGGCGGGTCGAGCGGATCCAGGCGGCGTCGAGGCGGCGGGCGGCCAGCGCGCCGACGGCGAAGGCGAAGGGGATCGTGAAGGCGACGTACCCCGAGTAGAGCATCGGCGGGTGGATCATCATGCTCGGGTGGCGCAGCAGCGGGTTGAGGCCGACGCCGTCGGCGGGCGCCGGGCTCAGCGTCGCGAAGGGGTCTACCCCCTTGCCGAAGAGGAGCAGGCCCGTGAAGAACGCGGCGACGGCGCCCATCGTCGCGGTCGCATAGGGCACGACCTCGCGCAGCTTGTCCCGCGTCGCATAGAGGGCGGCCGAGGCGGCTATCGAGAGGATCCACGCCCAGAGCAGCAGCGAGCCCTCCTGGCTCGACCACATCGCGGTGAACTTGTAGAAGGAGGGCGTGTCGATCGAGGAGTGCTGCTGGACCACCTCGAAGGAGAAGTCATCGCTCGCGAAGGCGACCTCGACGACGACCACGCAGAGCGTGACCAGAACGCAGAGGACGTAGACGGCGCGCCGCGAAGCGTCGACCCAACGCCGCTTGCCGCGGCTGCCGAGGAGTGATGCGCCGGTGGCGAAGAGGGCGGTCAGGAAGGCCAGCGCCAGCGCGGCGCTGCCCAGCTCAGGCGGCATTCGCGCTGCTGAACTTCGAGGGGCACTTCGTGACGAGCGTGTCGCGCTCGCCGACGAAGACCCCGTCCTCGACCGTGCCGGTGAGGACGATCTCGCGCCCGCCCCGGAACGGATCGGGGACGGTCCCGGCGTAGGTGACGGGGATGCTCTTGCTGGCGTCGTCGCGGTCGGCGACGTGGAAGCGCAGGGCCTCGCCCCGACGCTGGACGCTGCCCTTGACGACCCGCCCGGTCAGGTCGTAGCTCTGCCCCGGCGCGGCACTGAGCAGCTGCGAGGGCTGCCGCGCCTCGGTCGAGGCGCTGAACGAGGTATAGACGAGGGCGACGGCGAGCAGGACCGCTACGCCGAGCGCCACGACCAGCCGGACCTTTCGCTTGCGGGCGGGATCCACGGGTGCGCCAATTATCGCAAGGCGGCCGTCTGGGAGAATCGGGCGATGGCGGCCAGCGACGACCCGGTCCTGCTCATCACCGGCGCCAGCAGCGGCATCGGCGCCGCCACGGCGCGGGCCACCGCGGGCGGCTACCGGCTGGTGCTCGCCGCTAGGCGGCCGGAGCCGCTGGGCGAGCTCGCCGCCGAGCTGGGTGGGCCGCAGCGGGCGCTGGCCGTCCGCTGCGACGTCACCGAGTGGGCGCAGGTCGAGGCGATGGCCGGGGCCGCCCTCGGCGCCTTCGGCCGCATCGACGCGGTCTTCGCGAACGCCGGCTTCGGCGCCACGCGCGGCTTCCTCGAGGAGTCGCCCGAGCAGTGGCGCTCGATGGTGCTGACCAACGTCCTCGGCGTCGCGCTGACGATCCGCGCCACCCTCCCCCACCTGCTCGAACGGGGCAGCGGCCACTTCCTGATCACCAGCTCGGTTGCCGGCCGCCGGGCCCTGCCGGGGTCGCTCTACTCGGCGACGAAGTGGGCGGCGACGGCGATCGGCGAGGCGCTACGCGCCGAGCTGCGCCAGATGCACGAGAACGACTCGATCCGGGTCACCCTGATCGAGCCCGGCATGGTCGATACGCCCTTCTTCGAGAACCGGCCCGGCAGCTGGGCGCTGAGCGATGACGACATCGCGAAAGCGGTGACGTACGCGCTCGAGCAGCGCGAGGGGGTCGACGTCAACGAGATTCTGATCCGGCCGACGCGGCAGCCTACGTAGGGCCTGAGCGGGGATCCGGGTAGGGAGTTCCGCTTAACTTTTTCCGAAGCTCGTTAGCGGCTGTCCGCGAACGGCGCCGCGGAAAAAGTACAAGACGCTCCACCCCCTACCCGGATCCCCGTCCGAGCCTGTCGATCCTCAGCAGCAGAAGGACGAGGCGCCAATAGGAGCGCAGGAGCAGGCGGACTGGCAAGGAGCGGGCTAGGGACGGGATGAAGGGGGAGTCGAGGTCGGGGGTCAGCCAGGAGGCGAACTCCGCGGCGCTGACCGTGCGAGTCGCCTGAACGTCGCGGCGCTCGCGCAACAGCCGCGGCAGCCAGCGCAGCACTTCGCCGCTCGCCGCGAGCTTCTGCCGGCCCCAGCCAGCGGCGATCGAGGCGGGGACGAGGGCCAGCTCGGTGGCGAGCAGCGCCGGTGCCAGCAGGACGAGCAGGCTCGTCGGGTAGACGCGGATCAGGAAGGCCCAGCGGTTGCGCTCCAGCCAGCGCCACTTGTGCTCGCGGGCGCCGAACTCGTAGTCGTGATCCACCACCGCGGCCGGCTCGATCCCGAGCGCCCCCCCGGCCAGCCGCAGCCGCAGCGAGACGTCGACGTCCTCGTGGTAGAGGAAGAACCGCTCCGGGAAGCCGCCGAGGCGGTCCCAGGTCTCGCGCGGGATAGCCAGGCAGGCCCCCGAAAGACAGGGGACCTCGCCGGCCGGCGGGGCCTTTTCGACCGGCTCGCCGTGGCGGCCGGCCCAGACGAGGCCGGTGAAGTGAACCGGGTTGCCGGCCGAGTTGATCCGGGTAGCGCCCTGGTCGGCGACCAGCGCCTGCCAGGCGGCCCAGCCTCGTTCCTCCACCCAGGGACGCCGGATCGCCTCGCCGAATTTCGGCAGCGGCGCGGCGTCGGGATTGAGGATGACGAGCAGGTCACCGCTCGCCGCCGCCGCACCGGCGTTGCAGCCGCCCGCAAAGCCGAGGTTGCGCCCAGTCGCGACGAGGCGGGCCGAGGGCGCCAGCGAGGCGACGACCTCCGCCGTCCCGTCCGCCGAGTCGTTGTCGACGACGATCAGCTCGTCATCGTCGTCCAACTCCGGCAGCAGCGCCGGAAGCGTCCGCTCCAGCTCCGCACGGCTGTTCCAGGCGACGATGAGGACGGAGAGCGTCGGGCGCACCGACGCCGCAGGCTAGCGCCGTTTGCCGCGCTTGCCCTTCTTCTTGCCGCAGGCGGTGCGGACCTTCGGCCGCTGGTTCGCTTTCTTGCCGTTGTGGGCCTTGATCCGAACGAGGGCCCGTGGCGCCTTCGACCGCTTGCGTTTGCCGTCTTTCGCTTTGTCGGCTTTCGGCGTCGCGCACTGGTCGCGCGAATTCGTCAGCAGGCCCTTCTTGCCCCCGCGCATCGTCAGGACGAACTTCGAGACGGGTACGTCGGGCACTACGTCGAAGGTGTTGCGGATTCGCCCTTTGACCGCGTCGATTCGGCCGACCAGGTCGATGTCGACCTGCCCGCGCAGCGAGGCCACCAGGTCAGGCAGCTCGTTGTCCGACGAGCGCAGGAAGACCGGACCCTTGAGCGGCTTGTCGAGCAGCGGCGTGAAGGCGCGAGCGTGCCCGTAACGCGATTTTTTCGGGCAGTCGTTCGCCTCGTACTGCACCCGCGTGCAGACCTTCGAGAGGTTGCTCTGGTCCAGGAACAGAGAGCGTGGCAGGGTGACCGCTACGCGCGCCGGGTTCGTCTTGCTTTTACGGGTGAGGAAGACCGCGCGCAGCTTCGGGTTCTTGGCCCGTTTCATCGCCCCGAAGAGGCGCAGGAAGAGTCGCGGCTTGAAGCGGAGCCGCTGGCAGCCGCTGGCCTGGAGCGACGAGGAGACCGGAAAGGCGCTGAACGCGGCAGGGCTGAGCGGGTTGGAGCCGCCGCCGCCGAGAGTGCCCTCGGTGCTCAGCGGCGAGCAGTTCGTCGGGTTGATCGAGAAGCGCGGACGCGTCGTCCTGACGACGACCGAGCGGAGGTTGAGCAGGGCGCCGCCGTAGACGTGCGGGATCGGGTCCGACACCGCGCGGATCTGCGCGGTGCGCCGGTTGACGTGCAGCGCCACCCTCACCACGACCGTGCCGAGGTCGAATGGACCGGCCGTGGCGGGGGTGACCACTGCCAGGGAGAGAGGCGCCCCTTTGTAGGGACCTGCGAGGAAGGCCTTGCCGCTCATCGCAAGCGGCTGGGAGCCGCTGCCCGCTTTGACATCCGCCGTTCCGATGAAGCTCGACCGCGGACACGATGCCGAGGCGGTCTCCGCAGCACCGCTGCTCGCCGCCGCGGCGGCGATCCTGCTTGCCGGGCAGTATTTGAGCCCGGCCAGTTTCGCGGTGTGGCCCGGAGGCAGCGTGATGTCGACGCGCTTCAGCTCCTGCTGACCGTCGGGACGCGCCATCCGCACGGTGAGTTCCGTGAAGTCGCCGCCCTTGTGGTTGCTGATGTTGGTCGCGAAGGACGGCGAGAAGGGCCGCGCCCCGAGCGTTTTCGGGCAAGCGCCGCCGCCAGGGAGGCTGCTCAGCGAGAAGGCGCTGGACGGCGTGGCTGGCGGGTCGGTGGAGGGCCCTTCGTCCCCGCCCGGAGGCACCTGCCCCACCGCCGAAGACCACGGCGTCATGCTCGAGGTCGTCGTGTTGGGTCCGCAGGTCGGCGGGCTGGTCAGCGGAGCTTTGGGGCCGCCGTTGAATTTGAGCTGGAAGGTCTCAAAGGGCACCTGCGGCAGGCCCTTGAGGGGGACGCTGCCGGGGTTGCCGGTGAGGACCTCACCGTCGAGGACCGTCGTCAGCTGTCCGGTGACCGGATCGGCGCGGACGTTGCCGACAAGCCGCGCCAGGATGTCGTAGCGCGCCGACTCCGCCGACACGAAGATCCGGTAGAGCTCACCCGAGGCGGGATCGTTGCTCCGCTGGCTACCGACGTAGACGGCCCCCGTGAGCGAGCCGTCGGGCAACGGCGGCGAGTCCACCGCTACGGTGCCGATCTGGGAGGCTGGGGGGCAGGCGATCGGGACGCGTTTGCCCTTGCCGAACTGCTCATCCGTACAGGCCGCCAGGCCGCTCGCCGCAGACGGGTTGAGCCCCATCCCGGCGGGCAGGGTCACCCGCGCGGAGCGAACGTGCGAGGTTGCCTTGGCGCTTTCGGATTTGGTGGGATTTTTGATCTCGGGCAACCTGACCGTGACCGTCGCCCCGGAGGGAGAGTCGGTCTGGCCGGTGTTGGGATTGACCTCGATCGACGGGTCGAACGGGATGTCCTCGCAACGTTTCGGCGAGGTGCCCGGCGGGATCTTCGCCTCGACGTAGGCAGAGCCGTTCGGGAAGTTCGGATCTTCGTCCTGGTAGGAGTCGGCCCGCAGCCAGGTCGAGTAGACGTGCTCGAAGCGCGAGTTGGCGCTCGCCGGCGGCGCGCCGCCGAGGCAGGTCGTCGGCGTCGTGATGAACGTGCCGTCTCCCGCCATGCCGTCGAAGGTCAGGCGGTTTTTGGCGATCCGCGCTTTTCCTTCGAGGATCAGCGGCAGCGACACCGGGTGGACATGGATCGTGAAGTACTCGTGGAAGTCGTTCTCCCACGCCACGTCGGCTTCGAGGAAGACTTTGCTGCCGGCGACGCTGAAGCCGAAGCGAGCCGGTTCGCCGGCTTTCGGCACAACGTTGTAGACGGGGACAGGAGGAACCGTGACGCTGAGGCCGGTGTCGACGTGGGTAGCCGTGACTTCGCTGATGCCGACTTGGGTGCTGGGGGGACAGGTGGCCGGATCGCCTTCCGACTCGGGCCCGAGATCGCACTGCGGAGTCGCCTGCGGGTTGACAGTGAGGCCGACCGGCAGGTCGACCCGGATCGTTCTCAAGTCGCCGATCGGCCGCGGCCCGAGGGGCGGACCGGCTTCCGTATTGACGATGAACTGCGTGAAGCCTTTGGGCGGGTGGCCTCCCGCCTCTTCGTAGAAGAGCTCCGGGGTCGCGACGGAGCACTTCGGCGCAGGCGGGTCGGCTTTGCAGGTCCCCGCCTGCCACGGGCTGTCGACCTGCGGGTCGTCGGGGTTCTGGGGGCCGATGATCTGCTGGGCACCGGCGGCCGGCGCGAACGCCAGGATTGCCGTCGCGAACACGGCGACGAGCGCCTTCATAGTCGATCCCCTCGGAGACCCGAACCCACTCTCGCCGGTCCTCAAAACCCGACCTCCCTCTCGTCCCGATAAACGAATCACTGAAATCTATTACCCAATTTCAGCGAACTAAGCTACTGTTTTTTTAGTACCCCTTCAGCAAAAGCCGAAAGCGAGGAAGCCCGTGAACTGGCAGCTTCTGGCACGTGCGAATACCCATCCCCTGCGTATCTCAATCCTGGAAGTGCTGGCGATCGACGGGGGGCGGACACTCTCGCCGAAGGACCTCAGCATGGAGCTGCAGACGCCGCTCAGCAACGTCAACTATCACGTCACCGCGCTGGCCAAGGCGGGGCTTATCGGGATCGTCCGCGAACGGCAGGTGCGCGGCGCCGTCGAGCATTTCTACCGAGCCCTCGAGACTGGCGAGACGGCCCTCGAACCCGGAGAGAAGCGGACGACGGGTCTCGAACCCGCGACCTCGAGCTTGGGAAGCTCGCGCTCTACCAGCTGAGCTACGTCCGCGTAGGCGAGATTCTACGGCTCGGGGACGGGGCTGCGGGAGGAATAACCTTGGCGGTCCGTGAGCGCCCGCGCGTTTCTCGCCGCCCTCGCCGTGCTCGCCTTGATCGGCCTGCTCGGCTTCGGCCTGCTCAGCAAGGGAGAGACGATCGCCGTCGGCGACCCGGTGCCGGACCGGGAGCTGCCTGCGCTGGTCGGCGACGGTACGGGCTCGATCGCCGACTACCGGGGTCGCTGGGTCCTGGTGAACCTCTGGGCATCGTGGTGCGACCCGTGCCGGGACGAGGCGCCCGAGCTGGAGCGCTTCTGGCGACGCTTCCGTGACCGCGGCGTCACGGTGCTCGGCATCGACGTGCAGGACAACAGCGACGACGCGACCGCCTTCGTGCGGAAGTACGGACTGACGTACCCACAGCTGCGCTCGGTCGGCGACGAGCGCAGCGAGGCTTTCGGCTCAACCGGCGTCCCAGAGAACTTCCTCGTCGATCCGCGTGGCCGCCTGGCGCTGATTTGGCGAGGCCCCGTCGACGAGCGCTTCCTCGCCGAACGGGTCGTCCCGATCGTGGAGGGCGCCGAATGAGGCTCCACCGCGTCCTCCTGCTTGCATTGCTCGCCCTGGCGGCCGCCCCAGCGGCTACGGCCGCTCCGCAGACCAGCCTTGCCGACCTCGAAGACGAGGTGATGTGCCCGATTTGCGGGACCCTGCTCGAGCTCTCCAACTCCCCGCAGGCAGAGCGCCAGCGGGTCTTCATAAAGCGACTGGTCGCTCAGGGCGCCGGCGAGGCGGAGATCAAGGACGCCCTGGTCGCCGAGTACGGCCGCGAGGTGCTCGCCACGCCGCAGGGGTCGGGCTTCGATCTCTCCGCCTATCTCGTCCCCGCGGTTGCCTTCGTGGCCGCGGCGTTTGCCCTGGCTGTCGGCTTGCGGCGCTGGCGACGCTCGGGGCGCGACGATCCGACCCGACCGGACGGGAGCCCGTCGGCAGACGACGCGGAGCGGCTCGACGCAGACCTGGCGCGCTACGACCTCTGACCTAGAACGCTAGACCTGGCGGATCAGGCCGGCGATCGCCACGGGCAACGCCGGTGCCTCCTCCCCACTCGCCAAGCAGAGCAGAGTCGCCTCGACGCAACGCGCGGCGGCGGCAAGCGCGCCGGTCGCCGAGCTGGGCGGCCCCTCGATGACGACCAGCTCGTGCGCGTCCCGCAGGCCGGCCACCGCCTGGCGAAAGCGGTCCGAAGCCAGCAGAGCCTCGCCGTCTTCTGAGGGTCTTCCGGCGACGACGCAGACGAGCGGCTCACCCGCCGCGGCGGACCCCGGGCCGGCGAGGACCAGCGGCTGGAGGATGCGAGCCGCGGCAACCTCTCCGCGCAGGTACTCGCTCAGGCCGGGCGCGAGGGCGAGGCCGAGATCCTCGGCGAGCGTCGGCAAGTCCAAGTCGCACTCGAGCAGAGCGGTGCCGATCCCGGCGGCCGCGGCCGCCGAGGCCAGCCCGGCGGCGGCGGCGCGCTTGCGGCGGCGATCGCCGGTGACCAGCGCGACCCGGACGCCGTCCAGCTCGCCGAGCAGACGGTCGAACGCTTCCTGATCGACGCGACGCAGCGTCCCGGCACGGAGCGGCGTGGCGGCAGGCGCAGGAATCTCCCCGAGCGTCCTCACATCCGCTCGGGCGCCGAGATGCCGAGCAGCCCCAGGGCGTCCGCGATCGTGCGCTTGGTCAGCAGGCAGAGCCCCAACCGCGACTGCTCCACGCCCTCCCCCTCGGCGCCGATCACCTGGCAGTCGCGATAGAAGGCGTGGAAGTCGGCGGCCACCGCGGTCGAGTAGGCGCAGATCCGGTGCGGCGCCCGCCGCTCGGCGGCCTCGCGCACCTCGTCGGGGAATTCGAGCAGCCGCTTGACCAGGTCGCGCTCGGTGGGGTCCAGGGGCGTGCCGGGAGTCGGGATGCCGGCGCTGCCGAGCCCGTTGCCCGCTTTGCGGAGGATGCTGGCGATTCGAGCGTGTGCGTACTGGACGTAGTAGACCGGGTTCTCGCTCGACTCCCGCCGGGCGAGCTCGAGATCGAGGTCCACCGTGGTGTCGTGGCTGCGCCAGAGCATGAACCAGCGCGTCGCGTCGGCGCCGATGTCGTCGAGCAGCTCGTCGAGCGAGACGAAATCGCCGCTGCGCTTCGACATCTGCATTCGCTCCCCGCCCTCGACGATGTGGACGAGGCGCATGATCAGGGCCTCGAAGGCACCTGGATCGGCACCGAGCGCCTCGATCGCGGCGCGGATCCTCGAGACGTAGCCGTGATGGTCGGCTCCGAGCACGTCGATCAGGCGGCCGTAGCCGCGCTCCAGCTTCCGCCAGTGGTAGGCGACGTCGGCGGCCAGGTAGGTCGGTTCGCCGTTGGAGCGGACCAACACCCGGTCCTTGTCGTCGCCAAAGGCGGTGGTCCGCAGCCAGAGCGCGTCGTCGCTGCGGTAGGTATGCCCCCTGCGCTCGAGCTGAGCCAGCGCGACCTCGACCTCTCCGGCCGCATAGAGCTCGCGCTCCGAGGACCAGTTGTCGAAGTTGACACCGAAGCGCTCGAGCGACTCCCGCACGCCCTCCATGACCAGCTCGACTCCGCGTCGTCCGAGCTCCTCGCGGTCGGTCGGGTCGACTCCTTCGCGGGCGAGCCGCTCTCCCAGCTCCGCTACGTAGTCCCCTTCGTAGCCGTCCTCCGGCATCTCGCCGCCGCTCATCCGCGCCGCGATCGACTCCGCGAAGCGGTCGATCTGGCCGCCGGCGTCGTTGACGTAGAACTCGCGCTGGGCGTCGTGCCCGACCGCCTGCAGCAATCGCACCAGGGCGTCGCCATAGGCCGCATGACGACCGCCGCCGACGTGGAGCGGTCCGGTCGGGTTGGCGGAGACGAACTC
>DATABM010000019.1:0-4090 GCA_036259555.1 Solirubrobacterales bacterium | reverse complement strand
GACCGAGACGACCTTGGTGCCGGGCGACTGCTCGGTGCCGAAGCCGCGGAACCACTCCGCCCCTTTGCCGACGATGTGCGGCACGTTGGAGAGGGTCTCGACGTTGTTGATCAGCGTCGGCCCGCCGTAGAGGCCCTGCACCGCGGGGAAGGGCGGCTTGAGCCGCGGATTGCCGCGCTTGCCCTCGAGCGCGTCGAGCAGCGCCGTCTCCTCGCCACAGATGTAGGCGCCGGCGCCGCGGTGGACGACCAGCTCCAGGTTGCAGTGGCTGCCAAGGATGTTCTGGCCGAGGAAGCCGGCCTCGTAGGCCTCGGCGACCGCCTCGTCGAGGATGTCGGCCTGCAGGTCGTACTCGCCGCGGATGAAGATGAAGGCGTGGCCGGCGCCGGCGGCGCGGGCGGCGATCGCGATCCCCTCGATCAGCAGGTGCGGGTTGCGCTGCATCAGCTCGCGGTCCTTGAAGGCGCCCGGCTCGGACTCGTCGGCGTTGCAGCAGAGGTACTTGGCCATCTCGCCGCGTGGCAGGAAGGAGGCCTTTTTGCCCATTGCGAAGCCGGCGCCGCCGCGGCCCCGCAGGCCCGAGTCCTCCAGCTCCTTGAGGATCTCGTCCGGCTCCATCTCGCGGTAGGCCTTCTGCAGCGACTCGTAGCCGCCGTGGTTGCGGTAGCCGTCGATCGTCCGCAGGTTCGGATCGGCGGCGTGCTCCAGGAGCACGCGGGTCTCAGGCATCGCCGCCTCCCGCGCCGTCGCGGTCGCCGGCGAGGGACCGCTTCGCCAGCGCCTTCTCCGGCAGCACCTCGCCGCCGGCGACCAGCTGCTCGATGACCGTTCGCGCGTCGGCCTCCTCGAGCGGGCCGAAGTAGCGCTCGTCGATAGAGGCCATCGGCGCGATGTCGCAGGCGCCGAGGCACTCGAAGCCGCTGAGGAAGACCCTCCCATCCGGCGAGAGGGCGCCATGCCGCGCTTCGTGCGGGTCGCACTCGACCGCCTCGGCGAACGCCTCCAGCAGGTCGTCGGCGCCGCGCATCCAGCAGCTGATGTTGGTGCAGACATGCACCTGGTGCTCCCCCGCCGGCGAGGTGTGGAGCAGGTCGTAGAAGCTGGCGACCGACTCGAGGTAGGCGGGGGTGACGCGCATCACCGCGGCCGCCTGTCGGATTCCCTCCGGCGTGCACCACCCGTAGCGCCGCTGCACCGCCCACAGCGCCGGGATCGAGGCCGAGTTGCGGTCGGGGTAGAGCGCCATCCGCTCCTCGATCTCCTCGCGCAGCTCGGGAGGACAGTCCACCTCGTGAAGCTCGGGAACCTCAGCTGAGGATCGCTCTGGAACCCGACCCTTGTCGACGGCTGGATCGACGGGAAGCTCAGCCATGCCGCCCCTCCAGCGGGTGGCGTCGTAGGGGGGACCACCCCCGAGGACGCTTCAGCGACCGCAGGGGGTGGTGGGTCCCCTGCGGCGACAGGACCCGCTGGCCGCAGCGCATAGTCCCGCTCACCTGTCCACCCCCCCGAGGATCGGGTCGAGCATCCCGAGGCTGGCGATCATGTCGGCGACGTAGCCGCCGACCGACATGTCACGGAACGACTGCAGGTTGACGAAGGAGGGGTCGCGGTAGTGGACGCGGGCCGGCTTCGCCGAGCCATCGGCGAGCACGAAGCAGCCGAGCTCCCCGCGCGGCGACTCGATCGAGTAGTAGATCTCGCCCGGCGGCACCCGGTATCCCTCGGTGACCAGCTTGAAGTGGTGGATCAGCGACTCCATCGAGGTGGAGAGCTCGGAGCGTGGCGGCAGCACGTACTTGCGGTCGTCGGCGATGTGCGGCCCCTCGGGCAGGCCGTCGAGCGCCTGCGCGATGATGCGCACCGACTCGACCATCTCGGCCAGCCGCACCCGGTAGCGGTCGTAGTTGTCGCCGACCGTGCCGACCGGGACCTTGAACTCCATCTCCGGATAGGCGAGGTAGTCGAAGGCCTTGCGCAGGTCCCAAGGCTCGCCGGCGGCGCGCAGCAGCGGGCCGGTGACGCCCAGCTCCAGCAGCCGCTCGCGCGAGACGATGCCGACGTTCTTGGTGCGCGAGAGGAAGACCTCGTTGCGGTCGAGCAGGTCCTCGTACTGGCCGACCCGCACCGGCATGTCGGCGACGAACTCGCGCACCTTCGCCTCGAAGCCGAGCGGGATGTCCTCGATCACGCCGCCGACCTGGAAGTAGCGGGTGTGCATCCGCTGCCCGGTCGCCATCTCGAAGAGGTCGAGGATCTTGTCGCGCTCGCGGAAGCAGTACCAGAGCATCGAGATCGCGCCGAGGTCGAGCGCCGTCGTCCCAAGCCAGACGAGGTGGGAGTGGATGCGGTTCAGCTCGAGGAAGATCGTCCGCAGGTACTTGGCGCGCGGCGGGATCTCCAGCCCGACAAGCCGCTCCACCGCACCGCAGAACGCCTCCATCTGGAAGAAGTAGGAGACGTAGTCCATCCGCTCGACGAAGGGGATGACCTTCCAGTAGGCGTTGGCCTCGCAGGACTTTTCGATCCCGGTGTGGACGTAGCCGATCACCGGCTTCAGCTCGCGCACCATCTCGCCCTCCAGGTCGACGACCAGCCGCAGCACCCCGTGCGTCGCCGGGTGGTGCGGTCCGATGTTGATGGTCATGACCTCGGTGTCGAGGTCCTCGTCCTGGGTGAAGCGCGGCACCTCGGACGGCGCAGTGTCCCTGGTCGCGTCAGCCATAGTTCCGTTCGTTGTAGGTGAAGCGGACCGGCTCGCCGCCGACCGGGAAGTCGCGACGCTGCGGCCAGCCGACGTAGTCGTCGGGCATGAGGATGCGCCGGAGATCTGGATGTCCCCGGAATCTGATCCCGAAGAAGTCGAACACTTCCCGCTCCTGGAACTCCGCCGTCGGGAACAGCTCGACGCATGAGTCGATCTCGGGTAACGACTCCACATCTCCAGCGGGTGGCGTCGCAGGGGGGACCTCCCCCGAGGAAGCTTCAGCTACTGCAGGGGGAGGTGGGTCCCCTGCGGCGACAGGACCCGCTGGGCCGGCGGCCGGATCCGCCAGCATCGCCTTGACGCGTAGGCGCTCGACCCGATCGCGGTTCAGCAGCTCGTAGTGCACTCCGAAGCGAGGAGTGGCCGGCAGGTAATCCACCCCGTGCAGGCTCGAAAGAAAGCCGTATTCCTGGCCCGGCGCGTCGCGCAGCCAGCTCAGCACGGCGACGATCTGCGCCGGGTCGACGATCAGCGCCGCCTGGCCGCGGTCGAAGCTCGTGTCGAGCACCGCGCCGGGGTGGTACTGCTCGATCTCGCCCCGGATCAACTCCAGTCCGGGGGCGTCAGGCACCGACCGGCTCCTTGGCGATCAGCTCACGCGCCTGCCCGTAGGCCTCGGCGGCTTCGCCGCTCGGTTCGCTGCGCGGCCCGCCGCGCGCCCACTCCTCGCTGCCGTTGGCGTTGTAGCGCTGGCGCCAGCCGGGGTCGGCGTTGCCCATGATCTTTCGCTGCAGCTTGGTGAAGCCGTAGAGGACGGCCTCCGGGCGGGGCGGGCAGCCGGGCACGTAGATGTCCACGGGCATGAACTTGTCGGCGCCCTGCACCACCGCGTAGTTGGAGAACATCCCGGCCGAGGAGGAGCAGGCCCCCATCGCCATCACCCATTTCGGCTCCAGCATCTGGTCGTAGAGGCGGCGGACGACCGGCGCCATCTTGATCGAGACGCGGCCGGAGAGGATGATCAGGTCGGCCTGGCGCGGCGAGGCGCGCAGCGCCTCGGCACCGAACCGCGCCAGGTCGTACCGCGCGGTGACGATCGAGATCGGAGCCTCGATCGCGCAGCAGGCGAGCCCGAAGGTGAGCGGGAACATCGAGTTGGCCCGCGCCCAGCCGAGCATCTTGTCGAGGTTGGTCATAACGACCCGCTCCTCGACGTAGCGCTCCAGCTCCTCGCCCTCGAGGTCGCCGCGCAGCATGTCGCGGGCGCGCAGCTGGCGCTCGCGCATCGTCGTCCGCTCGACCGCCAGCTCCTCACCCGCCTTCTGGCGCTTCACCTCCAATCGAGCGCCCCCTTTCGCCACACGTATACGAAGGCGACGAGCA
>DATABM010000018.1:0-9389 GCA_036259555.1 Solirubrobacterales bacterium | reverse complement strand
CGCGGCATCCGAGCTGGTCACCGCTCCACGTCGAGTGGCAGCGGAGATCCGGACGTTTATCGCCCAGCGCTCGCCCTCGCACTGAGGCCGGGGGTTCTCTTGCGTCTCCCTGCGCGACGCTGGGTCACTTTCGGCCAAAATATGACCGGAACTGACCCGGGATCGCGCGGTCGGCCCTTCGACCCGGGGGTTACCGTCGTCTACTGCGCCGCGGCGCCGACCGCGGCCGGGTCGAGGAACCCGATGCCGGCGATCGTGTGGAAGGTCGGGAGCAGGGGCACCTGGTAGTAGCCCTGGATCTCGATGCGGGCGGCTGAGAGCTCGTCGGAGTACCAGTAGCGGTCGAAGTCGTCCTTGGTGGGGAAGAAGGCGTGCTGGATGAAGTCGAGCGTGCCCTCCTGGGAGCGGTAAAGGGCCCAGCCGGTCGCGCCGTAGTCGAGCGCGGCCTCGGCGGCGGGGGTCCAGAGGGTCTCGAACTTGTCGCCGCGGAACGGGTTGATCGCCCAGCGGATCTCGGCCAGGACGCCGTCGCGGCGGCGGCTCACGCGCCGACCTCCGCCATGATTGCCCCCGGGCCCTCGGCGGTCTTGCCGAGACCCTCGCGCTCGGCTCCGACGAGGATCGAGATCTTGCCGAGGTGCTCGTTGTCGCGCATCTGCTGATGGGCCTTCGCGACACCGTCGAAGCCGTAGGTGTTCCACAGCACCGGGCGGATCTGGCCCGACTCGATCAGCGCGTTGGCCTTGTTGCACTCCCAGGCGTTGGCAAAGTGCGAGCCGATGATCTGCTTCTGCTTCATCCACAGGTAGCGGACGTCGAAGTCGAGGTTGAAGCCGGTCGTGCCGGCGCAGATCACGACCTTGCCGAACGGCTTGACGGTCAGCACGGAGGTCGGGAAGGTCGCCTTGCCGACGTGCTCGAAGACGATGTTCGGAGCGTCGCCGAGGATCTCCCCGACGGCCTTGCCGAAGCGACGCGACTCCTTGAAGCGGGCCTTCTCCTCCTCCGGCGTCTCGTCGCCGGTGCGCATCATGCCCTTGAACTCGTTGCGGTCGATCCAGCCCTTCGCGCCGAGCTGCTCGACCAGGGCGCCCTTCTCGGGCGACGACACGACGCCAACGCACTCGGCGCCGGCGGCGGCGCAGAGCTGGACGGCGAAGACGCCGAGGCCGCCGGCGGCGCCCCAGATCAGCACCTTGTCGCCGGCCTGCAGGTCGCACTGGGTCATCAGCATGCGGTAGGCGGTGAAGTAGACGAGGCCGTAGGAGGCGGCCTCCTCCCAGGTCAGGTGCTTCGGCTTCGGCAGCAGCTGCTGGGCCTGGACCTTGGTGAACTGGGCGAAGGAGCCCCAGGTCGTCTCGTAGCCCCAGATCATCTGGCTCGGCGCGGCCATCGGGTCGAGGCCGTGGACCTCGGGATCCTCGTAGGACGCCATGTTGCAGTGGATGATCACCTCGTCGCCGGGCTTCCAGCGCGTGACGCCCTCGCCGACCTTCCAGACGATGCCGGAGGCGTCGGAGCCGCCGATGTGGTGGCCGAACTCGGGGTGGTCGCCGTACTTCATCACCGAGACCGGCTGGCCGAGCGCGGCCCATACGTTGTTGTAGTTCACGCCGGCCGCCATCACGCGGACGATCACCTCGAAGGCGCCCGGCTCCGGCACCTCGATCTCCTCGAGCTGGAAGGCGTCGGTGGGCTCGCCGAAGCGCTCCTCGCGGATCACCCAGGCGGTCATCGTCTCCGGCAGCTCGCCGGGCTCGACGCTGAGCTTCGTCGGGTCGGTCAGGTCGAGAGAAGACATCTTTGGGCTGGTTCCTCCGCGTAGGGTCGCTGTATCGGCGGTGGGGAGGGTACAGGGCGAGAGGATAGGATCGCCCGATGCAAGCCACCGTCTACGGACTCGCGGGATCGCATCCCGTCAAAGCAGCGCTGCTGATGCTCGACCGCAAGGGCATCGAGTGGAAGCGGCGCGACCTGGCCAACGTCGTCGACCGTCCGCTGCTGCGGATGATGGGCTTCCCGGGGCCGACCGTGCCGGCGATCAAGCTCGACGGCCGCAAGATCCAGACGACGCGTGCGATCGCCCGCGCGCTCGACGAGCTGGTCCCCGAGCCGCCGCTGTTCCCGGCCGACCCCGCCCGCCGCGCCGCGGTCGAGGACGCCGAGCGCTGGGGCGACGAGGTGCTGCAGCCGGTGCCGCGCCGGCTGTCCTGGGGCGCGCTGACCCGCGATCGCTCCGGCCTGCGGAGCTTCGTCGAGAGGCCGATCATGGGCATTCCGCCGGCGATCGCCGTCGCCACCGCTGCGCCGCTCGTCTACGGCAGCGCCCGCGTCAACAAGGCCACCGACGACGCGGTGCGCGCCGATCTGATGTCGCTGCCCGCGCTGATCGACCAGGTCGACGACCTGATCGGCAACGGCGTGATCGGCGGAAGCGAGCCGAACGCAGCCGACTTCCAGATCTTCCCGAGCGTGCGGCTGCTGCTCTGCTTCGACGACCTGCGTCCGCTGCTCGAGGGGCGACCGGCCGCCGAGCATGCGATGCGCGTCGTGCCCGACTTCCCCGGGCGCATCCCGCCGGTCTATCCGGCGGAGTGGCTGCCGGTGCCTGCCGTCGCCTAGCGCGGCGGCGAAGCTACGGCAGCAACAGGTCGTTGTTCGAGTCGGTCCGCTCGGAGCCGATCGTCAACGTGGCGGGGCGAATCTGGTCCTGGATGTCGACCGCCCTGTTCGAGCCGGCGCGTACCTCGTAGGTGCCGGGCAGCAGGGTCTTCTGAATCGTCGCGGTGTCCTGCGGCTGAATCGGGGCCGTCCGCTCGATCACGTCCTCGCCCTCGACGGTGGCGGTGTGGGCGCGGTCGGTTTGGTTCGTGAAGGTGATCAGCACCTGGCCGGCGCCCTCGCGCGACGGCGAGATCGTGATGCCGTCGTCGCGGATCACCGCACTCAGCTCGACCGCGGTCGGCGGTCGCGGCTCGTTGGCGAAATCCTCGTCGCCGCAGCCGGCCGCGCCGAGGATCAGCGCCACCCCGCCTGCGAGGAGCAGCGTTCTGCGATCGCGCATCTTGCTCGTAGCCTTCATCCTCTCCCGGGCGAACCCTAATCAAGACTGGGGGCCGCGTGCGATGCGGTACTGCCGCCGCCCCGCCGCCGAGAACGTCATTGTCGCAATAAGCATATGTGCCTAGGCGACAAACGGGAGGTCGACGACAGCCGCCGAACTGCCCTCCCCGCCTACCAGGACTTGTTGGTCCGGAGCGGCCTCACGGCGGATCAGCGCGAGGGCGATCGGGCCGTGAACGGGCGAGACGCATGCCGACCCGATCGTGCCCACCTGGCGGTCGCCGAGCATGATCGGCTCGCCCGGTGCCGCCGGGGCCGCGAGACGCAAACCGCGCAGGTGGCGGTTCGGCTTGCCCTTGTAATGGAGGCGGGCGACGGTCTCCTGCCCGACGTAGCAACCCTTGGTGAAGCTGACCGCGCGCTCGTTGAGGCCTGCCTCCTCCGGGATCGCGCCGTCGAGCTCGAAGCCGAGCCGCGGCCGGCCACGCTCGATCCGCAGGCACTCGGCGGCGTCCTCGGAAAGCTCGGGGACGTCGAGCGCGGCGCGCGCGGCGGCAGCCTGGCGCTCGCCGCAGATCAGGTCGACGCCGACGTCGGTGGCGACGGCGATGCCGTAAGGGCCGAGGACGTGGTCGTGCTCGACATCGCCGGGCGCGGGCTCCAAGCCGGCTCGCGCGGCGGGGCCGATCAGCGAGAGCACGGTGTGGTCGTCGGAGAGGTCGGTGTGGCTTACCTGGCGGCCGAGGCTGTAGGTCTCGAAGACCTGGTTCAGGAGCGCGCGACTCGTGCCCTCGGCGTCGACTAGTAGGCGGTCGGGCGCGAGCCGCAGCACGCGTAGGTCGGTGCGGATCTTCCCCTTGTGGTCGAGCAGCGCGGCGTAGCAACCCCCTCCGGGCTCGAGCGCCTCCACGTCGTTGGTCACCTGGCCCTGGAGGAACTCGGCGGCCTCGGCGCCGCTCAGCTCGACGATCGCACGGTGGGCCCGCTCGACGAGCCCGACCCAATCGCGCAGCAGCTTGTACTCGTCGGTGGCGATCACGCGATCGATTCTACGAGGGGCTACTCGCTACCATTTTGAGTCTTGCCTAACTTCTGATTCAATAGAAGCGAATGTCAGAGTTGCCAAAGCACAAGATCTCGCGGCGCAAGCTGATCGGCGGGGCGGCCGGCGCCGCCGCGGCGATGCCCGTGCTGCATGAGCTGCTGCCGCACCAGGGGGTCCACGACCAGCTGGCACGCGCGGCCGGAGGCGGAGGCGGTCACGGTGGCCACGAGGGCCATGGCGCAGCCGCGCACAGCGGCGCGATCGGAAGCGTCGATCCCTCCGTCAACGGCTTCGACCCACACGCGATCCTGCGCGACTTCGACCGCGGCAAGGTCAGGCGCGAGGGCGGGCGGACGGTGCGCGAGTTCGAGATCGTCGCCGAGGACCGCGAGATCGAGGTGGCGCCCGGCGTCAAGTTCGCGGCCTGGGCCTACAACGGCCGCATCCCCGGACCGACGCTACGCGCGACCGAGGGCGACCGCATCCGAATCGTCTTCGTCAACGCGTCGAGCCACCCGCACACGATGCACTTCCACGGCATCCACGTGGCGCGGATGGACGGCGTGCCGCAGACGCCGCCCGGCAACATCGAGCCCGGGCGCAACTTCACCTACGAGTTCGACGCCGAGCCGTTCGGGCTGCACCTCTACCACTGCCACTCGGTACCGCTCGCCGACCACATCGCCAAAGGGCTCTACGGAGCGTTCATCGTCGATCCGAAGGGCGGCCGGCCGCCGGCCGACGAGCAGGTGATGGTGATGAACGGCTTCGACACCAACTTCGACCGCGCGAACGAGGTCTACGCGGTCAACACGGTCGCCTTCGCCTACCACGACGAGCCGATCCGGGTGAAGCGCGGCGAGCTGGTACGGCTCTACATCGTGAACATCCTCGAGTTCGACCTGCTCAACTCGTTCCACGTCCACGCGAACTTCTTCGACTGGTACCCGACCGGAACCAAGCTCGAGGCGCGCGACTTCACCGACACGGTGATCCTTGGCCAAGGCGAGCGCGGAATTGCCGAGATGCGCTTCCCCTACACCGGCAAGTACATGTTCCACGCCCACGTGTCGGAGTTCGCCGACCTCGGCTGGATGGGCTTCTTCGAGGTCGTGGACTGATGGAGGCCGGGCAGGCAACGGCCGATCGCGAGCGCGGGCGGGTGCTTCCGGCGTGGCTGGTCGGGCTGCTGCCGCTGGCGCTGCTGGGCATCGCGATCGGCGCGTTCGTCGCCCTCGGAGCGCCCGGTCTCGACCGCAACGGGGTTCCGGTCGAGGAGCTGTCAGTCGAGCGGACCACGCTGCGCCCGGGCGAGATCGAGCTTGTCGTGCGCAACGACGGCCCGGACGCCGTGGCAGTCGCGCAGGTGCTGGTCAACGACGCGTTCGTCGCCTTCGAGCAGACCAGCGACGACATCGAGCGGCTCGGCGGCGACACGCTGACGATCCAGTACCCCTGGATCGAGGGCGAGGCCTACGCGGTCAGGTTGCTGACGGCCACCGGCGGGACGTTCGACCACTCGATCGGCGTGGCGGCAGAGACGCCGGAGGCCGACGTCGGCTTCTACGGGCTGATGGGACTCGTCGGCCTCTACGTCGGTCTGATCCCGGTCGCGATCGGGATGCTGTGGCTGCCCTGGGTGCGCCGAATCGACCGGCGCTGGGTCCAGTTCCTGCTGGCGCTGACCGTCGGACTGCTCGCGTTCCTCGGCGTCGACGCCCTGCTCGAGGGAACCGAGATCGCCGCGACCGGCCCCCAAGCGCTCGGCGGCGCGTCGCTGGTGTTCCTCGGCGCCGGAATCGCCTATCTCGGGCTGGCCGGCATCGACGGCTGGCTGCGCGGCCGCGGCGAGCGGGCGCAGGCCGGCGGGGGAGGGGCATGGCGACTGGCGCTGCTCGTCGCGCTCGGAATCGGGCTGCACAACCTCGGCGAGGGCCTGGCGATCGGCTCGGCCTACGCGATCGGTTCGCTGGCGCTCGGCGCCTCGCTGATCATCGGCTTTGCGCTCCACAACACCACTGAGGGGCTTGCCATCGTCGCGCCGGTGGCCGATGGGGGGCGGGCGGTCAAGGGATCCCTGACGCGTTTCGCGGGACTCGGGCTGCTCGCCGGCGCACCGGCGGTCCTTGGCACCTGGATCGGGGCGTCGGCGTTCAACCCGAGCGTCGCGGCGCTGCTGTTCGGCCTCGGCGCTGGGGCGATCGCGCAGGTGATCGTTCAAATCGCGCCGAGCATCCGCGACGCCGGCGGCCGGCTGCTGAACCCGCTCGCCGCCGGGGGAATCGTCTCCGGACTGCTGCTGATGTACGCAACCGGACTGCTGATCTCGCTCTGAGAATGACCTCGCTGCCCGACACCGACCACAACGTCTCGGACGCTGTCCAGGACTACGCCAAAGCGATCTACTCGCTCCAGGAGCGCTCCGACGAAGCCGTCTCGACCTCGGCGCTCGCCGAGCGGCTGGCGGTCTCGCCGGCGTCGGTGTCAGCGATGGTCAAGCGGCTGGAGTCGCTCGGGCTCGCCAGCCGCAAGCCCTACCACGGGGTCGAGCTGACGCCGGCCGGGCGGCGCGTCGCGCTCGAGGTGATTCGCCACCACCGGCTGCTCGAGCTCTACCTCGCCGAGGCGCTCGGAATGCCCTGGGACCGGGTCCATGAGGAGGCCGAGGTGCTCGAGCACGCGATTTCGCCTGAGCTCTCGGAGCTGATCGCCGCGAAGCTCGGCAACCCGACGCACGACCCGCACGGCGACCCGATCCCGACCGTCGACGGCGAGATCGAGCGTGCGAGCTCACGGCCCCTCGACGAGCTCGATGCCGGCGACCGCGGGATCTTCGTGCGAATCTCCGACTCCGACCCCGAGATGCTGCGCTGGCTCTCCGAGCGGGGCATCGCGCCGGGCGACCGCTTCGAGGTCCTCGAGCGCCAACCCTTCGACGGGCCGCTGCTCGTTCGCTTCGCTTCCGGCGACCACGCACTCGGCGGGGCGCTCGTGCGGATGATGCGCGTCGCATAGGGTTTCGCTGTGCTCGCAGAGGACTTCCAGCGCGTCGTCGACTCGCTTCCCCCAGACTGGACCGCGCTCGAGGTCGACATGCGGATCGACGATCCGCAGCGCTACGTCGAGGCCGCCACCCTGCTCACCCAGATCAACGCAATGCCGTACTCGAAGCACGAATGGCAGTGGCGGCTGCGCGTCGCGCGTGAGTTCGGCCACGCCGCGGCTGCCGAGTCGGTGCGCGGCACGCTCGCCCTGCTCGACAGCGAGGGCATCAGCGGCGAGCTGGTCGCGCGCGAGGCGCGCGCCGGACGCGTCGAGGTGACCCAGATGTGGGGTCGGCCGGAGTCGGTTCGGCGCGAGTTCCGCGACCGTCGCCACCAGTAGCGCGCGTGGCACGGGTCGCGCTGCTGTCGCCGGACCTGCTGTTCGGGTCGAAGGTCGAGGGGGCGCTGACGATCGCGGGGCATGCGGTGGCTCGGTTTGCGACGGCGGAGCGGCTGCGGGTGGCGGCGCAGTTCCACGACGTAGTGATCTTCGATCTGACGGCGGAGGGGATCGATGGGCCGGAAGTGCTGCGGTCGTTGCGCGAGAGCGGTGAGCTGGGGGAGGGGGTTCCGACGCTTGGGTACTACTCGCATGTGAATGCGGAGATGCGGGCGCGGGCGCTGGAGGCGGGGTTTACGCGGGTTGTGCCGAGGTCGAGGATGGCGCGGGATGGGGTGGTGCTCGTCGAGGCGCTGCTGGAGTGACTGGCTAGGGCTCGGCGGTGCTGCCGACGGGTCCTGTCTCCGATTTTGGTTTGCATGCTCGCAAGCTGCGCCGCAAACGCAAAATCGTCGCCACCCGCCGGAAGTGGCGTTCTAGGGCTGGATTAGGGCGGTGTTGAAGAGCTTTGAGACGTGGGGCGTGTCTTTGAGGATGCCGAAGCGGGTGTCGAAGTTGGCCCAGGCTCGGAGGGTGATTGGGTCGAGGATCAGCGGGGGGCGGAGGGCTGGGGCGACGGCGTTCAGCTGGGCCGCGACTAGCTCGGGGTCGGAGTCGGAGGCGGCGGCGACTTCGCGGACGGCGGCGGGGCGGTTGGCGAGGGCGGCGTGGGTGCCGGCGGTGAGGGTGCCGATCAGGTCTCGGTAGAGCTGAGGATTGTCGGCGAGGTTGGGGCGGGTGGTGGTGATTACGAGCTCTGGGTAGCGGGGAGCGCCGTAGCGGTCGACGCGGAATTGGCGGGTTGGGATGTTCTCGTGGTCGAGGGCGACGCCCTCGGCGTTCCAGAAGGTGACGACGGCGTCGACCTTGCGGGAGGCGAGGGAGGGGACGGCTGAGAAGCCGATGGTGATCTTTCGGACGGCGTCGTAGTTGCCGCCGTCGGCCTCGACGGTGGCGCGGAGGACGGCGTCGTCTGAGGGGAGGCCGGTGACTCCGACGCGGCGGTTCTCGAGGTCGCGGGGGCGGCGGATGTGGGGTTGGGCGATGACGGCGGCGAGTGGGCGCTGGACGAGGGCGGCGATTCCGACGAGGTCGGCGCCGCGCTCGGCGGCGAGGCCGAGGTCGTGGATGTCGACGATCGAGGCGTCGGCGCGGCCGGCGGCGAGCAGCTTCAGGGAGTCGGTGGAGGAGGTGGGGACGCGGACGTCGAGGTCGATGCCGTGGTCGCCGTCGAGGTCGCGGGCGAGGGCGGTGTAGATGCCAGCGTGGACGGCGTTGGGTTGGAAGTCGAGCGCGAGGGTGACCCGGCGGGGGTCACCGTCTTTGGCCTTGTCGTCGCCGCAGGCGGTCGCCAGCGGGATGAGCAGAAGCAGTGTGCAGGCGACGAAGAGGGCGGAGCGGCGCATGGCCGCGGCAATCTAGGCGATTGGCGGGGCGAGCAGGGCTGGCGCGCTAGCCGTTGACCTCGTAAAGGCTCCACTCGCCCGGGATGCCGCGCAGCTCGTGCGAGCCGCGCTCCCGGAAGGCGATCCCCGATCCGACGACGAGGTCCTTGACGGTGCTCGAGACGAGCACCTGGCCCGGGTGGGCCTTGTCCATCACGCGGGCGCCGATGTGGACGGCGAGACCGCCGACGTCGTTTCCGATCACCTCGCACTCGCCGGTGTGCAGGCCAGCACGGATTTGCAGGCCGAGCGCGTGGACCGACTGCTCGATCGACCGCGCGGCGCCGATCGCCCGGGCGGGACCGTCGAAGGTGGCGAGGATGCCGTCGCCGGTCGACTTGACCGCCTTGCCGCGGTGGCGGACGACCTCGGCGCGCACCAACTCGTCGTGGCGCTCGCTGCTCGAGCGCCAC
>DATABM010000017.1:0-25077 GCA_036259555.1 Solirubrobacterales bacterium | reverse complement strand
CGCCGCGCCGCCGCGATCGTCGCCGGCTGGATCCTCCGCACTCGGCAGGTCGGCAGACCGCGATCGAAGACCCGGCCCTGACGGTTGATCGCGATCGTTATCGCCCGCAGCTGTGGCGGCGGGTCGGTCCCGTCCGTGGTGCGGACCGTGGTGGCGACGTTGACCCGCACCGGCGCGGTGCCCCCGCGCGGCAGCGAGCGCGGCGAGATCCCTCCGTCGAAGGCGACGAGCAGGTTGCCTTCCTGTTCAACCTCGGCACCCGCGGCGCCCGCGCCGACGAGCGCCGCTGCAAGGCCGACCGCGATCAGCCGGCGCATCCGCACCTAGAGGAACTTGGACGAGTCGATGCGGCAGTGTTTGAAGCCGAAGCTGATCACCGTGTTGTTGGCGCGGTTGTTGTTGCGGTTCAGCTGCACCGCGTACTTCTGCGCCTGGAACTTGTTGCCGGCCTTGAGCGCCTTGCCGATCTTCTGCAGGTAGGTCTGCTCCTGCTTCAGATAATCGATCCATTTCTCGAGCTTCGCCTCGTCGGCGCTCGGCTTTGGCACGGCGGCGATCTGACGGACGGATTTGCCGAGTGCGCTGGAGGCGCGGATGAACCGCTTGCCGGCCGGAACCAGCTTGCCCTGCTTGACCTGCTCTTTGACCCCCTCGAGGATCCGCGAGTTCGCCTCGGTGTTGGCCTTGCAGACCGGCTCGACCGCGGTGACGTATTCGTCGCGGGTGGGATCCGGTTCGATCGCCCCTGCGATCGGCACCGCGAATGCGAGCGTCAGGACCACCGCGGCGCTCAGCTTGATCGAAGACGACATCCCGTTCCGGCTTCCCACGTTCCTACCCTCCTGTCGGTTCCCTGCCTTGACCCGCAGCCAAAAAATACACACGAGCATGTGCTCGGATGTACTAACCCGCCCGAGCGCCGTGAAGATCGATCTTGGCAGGCTTCTCTCCAGCCAAGCGGGAAGCCACCAGACCCGGTCGCCGAAGAGCAGCATCAGCGCCGGCAGCAGCACGATGCGGATCACGGTGGCGTCGAGCAGCACCGCAACGGTCAGACCGATGCCGAGCTGGCTCACCGTGGCGATCGGCGCCGCGGCGAAGGCGGCGAAGACTGCGGTCATGATCGCCGCCGCGCCGGTGACGACCTTCGCCGTGCGGTCCAGGCCGAACGCGATCGACTCGCGGTTGGAGGCGCCGTTCTCGTAGTGCTCGCGCATTCGCATCAGCAGGAAGACGGCGTAGTCGATCGAGAGGCCGAAGACGATCCCGAAGATCCCGGCGGCGCCGATCGCGTCCACGTAATCGCGCCCCCCGAGAGGCCACCCCTCCGGAACCTCGAAGAGGAGCGTGAGGACGCCGAAGGCGACCGCGACCGTGACCAGGTTGAGCGCGACGGCGATCGCGGCCAGCGGGATCGCCCGGAGGATCACGACCATCATCAGGAAGGTCGCGATCGCGATCACGGCGATCACGATCGGGATCCGCTCGGAGATCGTGTCGGTGTAGTCGATCAGTTCGGCGGCGCCGCCGGTGACGCCCGTCGTCGCATCAGCGTCGGCTGCGAGGGCGTCGGCATTCTCCTTGAGGCGCTCGTTGAGCGCGATCGATCCCGGCGTGTTGAAGGTGTAGCGAGGAATGACGACCATCTGCGCCGCTTGGCCGCCGTCCGGCAGGTCGACGATCTCAGCGACTTTCTTGCGCTGCGCTTCTGGCGCTCCCTCGAGCGCCGAGAGCACGAAGTAGCCGGAGTCGAAGATCCCCGGCGAGGAGCGCCGCAGCCGGCCCACCCTGCGCTCGAAGCGCTTCGCGCTGACCGAGACGCGCACGTTCGCTTTGCGCAGGCCGGTCTGCAGCGGCAGGGAGCGCTGGAAGCCTTCGGCAAGACGCTCTTCCAGCGTGCCGGCGCCGCCGCGCAGCTGCTCCAGCCCCTCGACGAGGCGGGCAGTGCCGCCGCGCAGTCGCTCCAGCCCGCCGGGTAAGTCCCCCGCGGCGTCGGCGAGGCGCTGCGCCCCCTTGTGCAGTTTGGCGCCGCCATCCGCCAACCGCGCCTGCCCTTTGCGCAGTTGCGAGGAGAGGTTGCGGACCCGCTGGGCGTCGTTGCGGGCGATCGCCAGGCTTTCGACCAGGCGCTCCGCTTCGCGCGCCTCCTCGGCGAGAGTGGGGTCGGCAGCCGCTCGCTCGGTCAGCTGGGCGCGCAGGTCGCGGGCCTGCTCGAGCGCCCGGTCGCGCACTCGGCCAAGCAGATCGCTCGCGTTGCCTTCGATCGACAGGGCGCCGAGCTGCGCCTGCCGCTGCCCCTCCGCCAGCCGGCCCGACCCCTCGGCGAGTCGGCTGAGCGCGCCCGTCGCCCGTTCGGCTCCCGAGGCCGCCCGCGCCAAGCCGCCCTCGATCTGTTCGGCGCCAGCCCCGGCACGTCCGGAGCCGGTCGCCAGCAGGCCGGCGCCGTAGCTCGCCTTCTCGATTCCGCTGCGCAACTGCTTGACGCCCTCGGCGGCGCTCCCCAGCCGCTCGCCCAGGCGCTGGAACCGCTCCGGGTCGGCCTCGCCGCGGCCGGCGAGCAGGTCGCGCCCGCCTTCCTGCAGCGGCGCCACCCGTCGCTTGATCTGGCCTGGCCCGACCACCGCCTGCACGCCGTGGTCCTCGGAGATCCGCCGCTGCCAGCGGGTCAATGCCGTGAGGCGCTTCTCGTCGGTGATCTGCCCTCCGTCGGCGACCGCTACGAGGACGAACGGCGCGTCCCAGCCCGGCCCGGCGACGCGGGCGATCAGCTCCGCATCCTCGCGGGCGGGGTTGTCGGGAGGCAGCTGCTCGGCGCTCGGCGGCCCGGTCTTCAGCGCCAGCACGGGCGCGGCGAGCAGCAGGACCAGGCCACCGATGAGGACCACCGCGAGGACGGGGCGCTTCAGCGCGGCGCCCACCATCGCCATCAGCCGGCCGCCGTCGCCCGCGCCGCCGAGTCGCCAGCGGTTCACGTTATGGCCGACGAGGAGCAGCAGCGCGGGGCCGATCAGGGCCGCGACGATGACGCTGATCCCGGTTACGGCGATCGCGGTGCCGGCCAGGGAGAGCAACAGCTTGCCCGGCATCACCGCCAGCGTCACCAACATCGCCAGGAAGAGAGTCGAGCCGGCGAAGGCGGTCGTCCTACCCGCGGTGTGACGGGTCGTCCACGCCGCCTCCAGCGGGTTTGCGCCGGCCTCGAGCTCCTCGCGGAAGCGGGAGACCATCAGCAGCGAGTAGTCGACGCCGAGGGCCAGCCCCATCATCGCGCAGACCGTCAGCGCGAAGGCGTCGATGGCGATCCAGTCGGCGGCCAAGGAGAGGATCCCCCGCGAGACGATCACGGTCACCGCGCCGAAGGCGAGCGGGATCGCCGCCGCCACGGGGGAGCGGAAGACGAGCAGCAGGACGGCGAGCAGGATCGGGACCGCGATCAGCTCGGCGCGCTCGGTCGAGTGAATCGACTCCTCCTGGATTGCCTGCGAGAGGCTGGCGAAGCCGGTCTGCGTCGCCCTCACCGGCGGCGAGATCCGTTCTTCGAGCGCTCTCTCCAGGTAGGGGACTTTGTCTTGGACCGCGTCCTCGGCGCTGACGTGGAAGTCGACGACGATCAGCGCCTTGCGCGGACCCGGGCGCAGCCGCTCGACGCTGCCCCTGTCCCAGGGCGAGAGGGTGGAGACGGCCGGCTCGGAGCGAAGCTCGCGGATCAGCTCCGGGCCCTGGCGGTCGAGCTCCTCCGGAGGACCCTGCAGGAGGACGACGAACGGCGCCGTGTCGCCAAAGTGCTCGTGCAAGAGCGCGTTGGCGCGGGACGACTCGGTGCCGGCGATGCTCAGGGAGCTCGGCCGCAGCTCGTCCTCGACTCCTTGGCCGAGGATGCCCAGCCCGACGATCGTCAGCAGGGCGAGCGCCAGCACCGCGCGCGGACGTCGCAGCGACAGGGGCAGGCGGCGCCCCTCTTCATCCCCACCCGAAGCCACGGCCATGAACACGGGAGTCTCTGTATACCAGCCGAGCGGGGCGCGGACGATTCGTTAACCGGCCCTACATGAAGTTGGCCACGAGGCAGCCGGCGCGGCTGAGGGAATAAACTCCGATAAGCAGCATCTCCTCCCGCACCGTGGCTGACAACGTCGAGAAAGCGAACGGGGTCGAGGCGACCCCTCCCGAGCGGGCCAAGCCCGACCCCCCCGGCTATTTCGAGGGCGAGTCGATGACCCGTCGGCGGGTCTTCACGGTCGCGGCGCAGGGCCTCGGCGGAATCGCCGGCGCGGCGATCGTCCTGCCGGCGGTCGGCTTCGCGGTCGCGCCGATCTTCCACCGGGGCAAGGAGCGCTGGGAGGCGGTCGGACCGATCGACGACTTCGTCGAGGACACGTATCGCCAGGTGGTCTTCACCGAGACCGAGGGGATCGCCGACGCCGGCAAGACGCTCGCCTACGTGCGCAAAGGCTCCAAAGAGCTGGGCGAGGATCCCAACGAGATCATCGCCGTCTCGAATCGCTGCGCGCATCTCGGCTGCCCCGTCCGCTTCGTCGAGGCGGCCGGCAATTTCATCTGCCCCTGCCACGGCGGCGTCTACGACTTCGTAGGCAAAGTCCTGGGCGGGCCGCCGGTGCGACCGCTCGACCGCTTCCAGACGCGAGTCCGGCGCGGTCAGGTCGAAGTCGGACCGCGCTACAGCGTCACCTCCCAGCTCGAGGCGGTCCGCGCTCGCGACCCCGGCGAGTTCACCGGCGGGGTTTGGGAGTACCTCTACCCGCCGCGTCCCTCGACCTTCCCGCCGCCATGAAGCTCGATTCCCTGATCCCCGCCCCGTTGCGCAGGCCTGCCAAGCCCGGCACCGGCAACGGCGCTGCCAAACCGGCCCCTGCCGACCTCAAGACCGCGCCGCCCGAGCGACCGTCGGAGGGGCAGCAGATGCTCGACCGCGCCAAAGAGGCCCCGGCCGACGTCCTCGCCTGGGTCGACCAGCGCACGGCCGCCTCGGGCTTCCTCACCGGGATGCTCTACCGCAAGGTGCCGAAGGGGACCAACTGGTTCTACACGCTCGGCTCCGCCACGCTCTTCGCCTTCATCGTCCAGGCCGTCACCGGCGTCTTCCTGGCGATGTTCTACGTGCCCTCCGCGACCGAGGCCTACGCCTCGATCTCGCACATCAACAACGAGGTGTTCCTCGGCCAGTTCGTGCACGGCATGCACAAATGGGGCGCCACCGTGATGGTGATCCTGATCTTCCTCCACATGGGCCGCACCTTCTTCTTTGGCGCCTACAAGTACCCGCGCGAGCTGAACTGGGTGATCGGCGTCGTGCTGCTGATCCTGACGATGACGATGGCCTTCACCGGCTACCTGCTGCCGTTCGACCAGCGCTCCTTCTGGGCATCGATCGTCGGCATCAACATCAACGGCACCGGGCCGATCGTGGGTCCCTACCTCAGCGACTTCCTCCGCGCCGGCCCGGAGCTGGGCGCGACGACGCTGGCGCGCTTCTACGCGATCCACATGCTGCTCATCCCCGGCGCGATCATTGCGCTGATCGGGGCCCACCTATACCTCGTGGTCAAGCTCGGCACGACCGCGCCACCCTGGGTACGGGCGGAACGACCGAAGGTGGCGGCCCCGGTCTCGCAGCTCGAGGCAGGCGGCAACGGCAGCGGCAACGGCAGGCGCGTGCGATGAAGCCCACCGACAAGCAGGCCTATCTCGAGGAGTACGAGCTGCTCAAGAAGAAGGGCAAGCCCTTCTTCCCCTACGCGGTGCTCAAGGATTCGACGATGGCGGTGATCGTCGTCGGGGTGATCATCGTGATGTCGATCGTGCTTGGCGCCGAGCAGGGGCCGAAGGCGGACCCCACGTCGACCAGCTACGTGCCGCGCCCTGAGTGGTACTTCTTCTTCCTCTTCGAGCTCCTGCGCGTGATCAAACCGCCCGAGCTGGTCCCGATCGCGACTATCGGGATCCCGACCATCTGCATGGTCCTGCTGCTCCTGCTGCCCTTCTACGACCGCGGGCCGGAGCGCCATCCGGGCCGGCGGCCGATCGCCACCACCGCCGGCGTGCTGACGATCATCGCGATGGCCTACCTCACCTTCCTCGGCGCCACCGGCGGCTCGCCGACCGAGATCGAGATGGAGGTCGCGCCGCAGTACGAGGCCGGCAAGGAGGTCGTGGCCGGCGCCGGCTGCCTCGCCTGTCACAAGCTTGGCGAGAACGGCAACCACGGGCCGGGGCCGGACCTGACCCACATCGGCCGCACGGTGCCGAGGGCCGCGATCCTACGCTCGGTCGAAATAGGGCCGGGCATCATGCCGTCCTTCCGCGACCTGCCGCCGAGAAAACTCGACGAGCTGGCCGACTTCCTAGCTTCGCTCGACTGAGCGGCACCCTATGCCGGGGACGACCAGGCCCTCCCGCGACTCCGCTCAGTTCGCGGGACAGGTCAACCGCATGTTCGACCGGATCGCCGGTCGCTACGACCTGCTCAACTCGCTGATGACGGGGGGGCTTCACCACGACTGGAGGCAGCGCGCTGCGAATCGCGCCGAACTCGGTCCCGGCGATGCCGTTCTGGACGTCTGCTGCGGTACCGGTGATCTCGCCCTCGAGCTGGCGGGCCAAGTGACCCCCGGGGGCAGCGTCATCGGCTGCGACTTCTCCGAGCCGATGCTCGATCTGGCGCGAGAGAAGGCCGCCTACCGAAACGTGGAGGGGGTCCGTTTCGAGTGGGCCGACGCGTTGCAGCTGCCCTACGACGCCGGCCGTTTCGACGCTGTCACGGTCGGCTTCGGGGTCCGCAACTTCGCCGACCGCGACAAGGGCCTGCGCGAGATGGCCCGGGTCCTCAAGCCCGGCGGTCGACTAGTCATCCTGGAGTTCACGGAGCCCCGTCGGCCGCCGTTCTCGACCTTCTACGCGCTCTGGTTCGATCGCATCGTGCCGATTCTCGGCTGGCTGACGCGGGATCCAGAGGCCTACGCATACCTCGCCGAGTCGGTTCACAGCTTTCCCGACCCACCAGCACTTGCCGCGAAGATGGACGCCGCCGGTCTGAAAGGCATTCGCTACACGATCCTCGCCGGCGGAATCCTCACGATTCACAGCGGCGTCCGCACGTGAGCCGCGAGTCGGCCGTCCCTCCCCCCGTCACCGCCGTCCTCGACGCTTCCAGCCGCTGGCTTCCCGCCGGGCTTGGCCGGGTCGAGGAGCTGTTGCGCGAGCAGACGCGCGGCTACGGCGAGCTGCTGGAGGCCGACGCCGGGATGACGCTAGCCGCGGGCGGCAAGCGTCTGCGTCCCCTCCTGGTGCTGATCTGCGGCGGACAGGCGGGCGCCGACGCAGCAGTTCGGGCGGCGACGGCGATCGAGCTGATCCACATGGCGACTCTGGTCCACGACGACGTGCTGGACGACGCGCCTTTGCGCCGCGGCCGTCCGACCGTCGCCGCCAGCTCCGGCCGCGAGCGCGCGATCGCCACCGGCGACCTCCTCTTCTCCCGCGCCTTCGCCCTGCTGGCCGCGCACGAGGATCTGCGCTCGGTCGAGCTGCTCGCTCGTGCATCGGTCGGGCTGGCGCGAGGCGAGCTGGCGCAACGGCACGACGCTTACGACACCTCGATCTCCGAGCAGCGATACCTGGAGCGATGCGAGCTGAAGACGGCACGCCTCTTCGAATGCGCTTGCCTGCTCGGCGCCGATGAGCCCGAGCTGGGTCGCTTCGGTGCCGAGATCGGGCTCGCCTTCCAACTGCTCGACGACGTACTCGACGTCGCCGGCCCCCCGGAGCGGACCGGGAAGGCCCACGGGACCGACCTTCTCGACGGCACCGTCACGTTGCCGCTGATCCTCGCGGGCGCTGCCGAACCGGCGATTGCCGAGGCCGATCTGCGCGGCCTGGATGCGCGCCGCGCCGAGGCGCTCTGCGACCGGATCGCGGCAACGGGCGCGCTGGAGCAGGTGAGGGGGCGGGCACTCGAGATGGTCGCCGCTGCGAAGCGCCGCCTCGACTCGGCCGGTCTCGACTCCGAACGCAGAGAGCTGTTGGGCCTGGTTGCGGACGGCGTCGTCGAGCGCTACGCCTAGACATCAAGTTCCGCCCATGTGCTCCGCCCAAACAGGAGCCTGAAGAATCAGATATGGACAGGTCCTGTTTGGGCGTCCGCCATATGCGGGCCAGCCGTCACACGAAGTCGTCGGCGCCGATCAGGTCTGCGGCGAGCGCCCTGACGAACGCGGCGGCCATTCGCTCCATGCCCTCGCGTTCGAGCGCTTCCAGCTCAGCGGCAAGCGTCTCGGTCCCCCCGTCGAGCTCCTCGTCGTAGGCATCGATCTCGCGCTCCCCGTAGATGCCGTCGCCGCTCCACTCGCACTCCGGACAGCGCCGCCAAAGTCGCCACTGCCCTCGGCAACCGCCCTGCTCCCAGCAGGTCGGCTGGACGAGCCGCGAGCCGCAGGCCGGGCAGACGTGAAGCCCGGCGGGTCTGGCGGTCTCTGGGCGGCGCGCGTCGTTCATCGTTCAACCATCGAACACGCGAAGCGGCTCGAGAATCCGCACTTTTGCGGGGTGTGCCGAGAAAAACCCAATTCCAGGTAGCGGGACCGGCGGCAATTCGGGACCGGTAGCATCTCCCCCATGCCCGGCAACATCGGCATTGCCGAGATAGCCATCGTCCTGGTCATCGCTTTGATCGTCTTCGGTCCGAAGCGCCTGCCCGAGTTGGGCCGCTCGCTTGGTCGCGGCATCCGCGAGTTCCGCGGCTCGCTGGGCGGCCACGACGACGAGGAGGAGGACCGCGGCACGGCGGCGCGCGAGATCGAGCCCGGCAGGGGCGAGCCGGCCGGGCACAAACGAACCTGACGGTCCCACGATGCCTCGCGTAAGGCCGGTCTCCCACGAGGACCGCCTGACCGTCGTCGAGCACCTCGACGAGCTCCGCTACCGGATCGTCCTCTGCCTCGCCGCGCTAGGTGTCGCCTTCGCCGTCTGTTTCTGGCAGAGCGACCTTCTGCTCGAGATCGCCACCGACCCGCTGCCTAGCGATCACGACCGCCTCATCACGTTCGGCGTGACCGAGCCGTTCACGACGACGCTGACGATCTCCGCCTACGGAGCGCTGATCGTCTCTCTACCGGTCCTCATCTACCAGCTCTACGCCTACGTGTTGCCGGCGTTCAGCCGGGCCGAGCGCCGCGTCGTGCTGCCGATCCTGCTGATGGCGCCTCTGCTCTTCGCCGCCGGCGTCGCCTTCTCCTACTTCGTCGTGCTGCCAGCGGCGGCCGACTTCCTGCTCGGCTTCAACGACGAGCAGTTCAACGTCCAGGTGCGAGCCCGCGACTACTACAGCTTCTTCTCGATGACGATGCTGGCCGGCGGCCTGATCTTTCAGCTGCCCCTGGCGCTGATCGCGCTCACTCGCCTCGGCATTGTCAGCACCGACCAGCTGCGCGCCAACCGGCGCTACGCCTATTTGGGGATTGCCGTGCTCGCCGCCGCGCTGCCTGGCGTCGACCCCATCTCGATGCTGATCGAGATGGTCCCCCTGCTCGCTCTGTACGAGTTGAGTATCTTGCTGGCGCGGCTCTTCGACCGAAGAAGCGCCGCGGGAGGCATGGCGGAACCATCGATCCAGGAGCGGTGAGCGACTGAATGGCGGAGAGCGGCGAGCGACGGATGCTGTTCGACACGCGGGGACGGCGTAGGAACGTCATCCGCGTCGTCTACGTGATCCTGGCGCTGCTGATGGGCGGCAGCCTCTTCCTCACCGTGGGCCCGTTCAGCCTCAGTGAAATCATCGGCGAAGGCGGTACCGGCGACGCCGCCGAGGTCTTCCACGAACAGGAGGAGCGGCTCGAAGAGCAGGTGGCGAAAAAGCCCAACGACGCCGGTCTGCTGCTCAACCTGACTCGGGCGCGACTCGGCGCCGCCCAGGCCCAGACGGACGTCGACCCGCAGACGGGACTGCCGGGCGTTCCTCCAGCGGACGCCCAGGACGACTATGACGAGGCGCTGGAAAGCTGGACCCGGTACTTGGAAGTCGCCGGCGACGAAGCCAGCGCCAGTGGCGCCCAGCTGGTAGCCCAGACCTACTTCGGTTTGGCCGAACGTGGCTCGAGCACCTTCACCGACGTGCAGGAGAACCTCGAAACCGCCCTCCGCGCCCAACGGATTGTCGTCGAGGAGCTGCCCAACTACGGCTCCTTCAGCAGCCTGGCGATCTACGAGTACTTCAACGGCAACTTCCAGGCCGGCGACAAAGCGGCGAAACGGGCCATCGCCGCCGCTCCTTCCCAAGCGGAAGCGAAAAACGCCAGGAAACAGCTGGCCGAATTCCGCAAAAACGCGAAACGCTATGCGGCCCAGGCCAAACGGTTCGAAGCAGCCGAAAAAGCCGGTGAGCCGGCTCCCGGTGAGGTCCAGAACCCGTTCGGCGGCTTCGGCGCCGGCACGCCCGGCGAATAGAAAAAGCCGCCGATATGGCGGCTAGGGGATGGGCCGTGAAGGACTCGAACCTTCAACCTTGAGATTAAGAGTCTCCTGCTCTACCGGTTGAGCTAACGGCCCAGCGGGGCAAGTATAGGAAGAGAGCGGCAGCGGCTCAGGCTTGCGAGCGCTGCTAGGGGAGGGCGCGACAGCCCTTGAAGAGGCTGCCGCTGATCACGGTGCCATCGGCGAAGTAGGCGAGGCCGAGGGTCTGCAGGATGCTGTCCGAGCAGCGGGCAGAGACGTAGCTGCGGTCCTCGCCCCCGGCCCGGTAGCGGCGCCCGACGTCGGCCTCGACTCGAGTGATCGCGCCGGCGCCACCGGCGATCGGCGGGATGTCGAACGTGGCCCGGTAGCGGTAGATGCCGCGGCGCTGCTCGATCGGGATGACGACAACGAACGTCTCGGTCTCCGGGAACGTGTTGCGCGCGTGCGCGATCGCGGTCGGATTGCCGTCGAGCCGTGGCCCGTTGAAGAGGCTGAGCGGCGAGCTGACGCTCACCCGCGCCCGCCCCGGCAGCGCGATGGAGGCCCTGACGCTCCCGGTCCCGACCAGCGATCCCGCGCAGGTGCGTCGCGCCTGCTCGGGCGTCGCCTCGGCGATCGAATTCGGCGCGCAGCTCGCCAGACCGGCCGTGGTGAGCTTGCCGTCGCGGTCGAAGTCGAGCCGGACCCGCCTTAGGGCCGGTGGCTGCTCCCCGTTCAGCATCTCGATCGTCGCGCGGCCCTGGAACCGGATCGGCGCGTAGGTCCGCTTCGGCAGCAGCCGGGGCTCGAAACCACCGTTGGCGGTAAGGACGAGGGGGCCGAGTCGCACGCGGTCGGCGGCCGCGGCCGTGGCCATAACTCCAAGTGCGCAGAGCAGGAGGATGGTCCCCCCGATCCTGAGTGCCCTCGCACTTCTCATGGTTCCGTCAACACGCACCGTCCACCCAAGGTAGCGGCGCGGAGCGCTCGGCTACCTGATGATCTGGCAGGGCCGCAGGAAGTTGCCTTTGGCGAAGCTGCCGTCTTTGAAGGTGACGGAGCCGCGCGCCTGCAGCCGACCGTCGGGGCAGCGCGCGTTGACGTAGCTCAGTCGCTTCCCTTTGTAGGTCCATTTCTTGCCGATCTTGAGGCGCCCGTAGGTCGGCGAGCCATAGTAGTTGGCGATCTTCGGGAAGTTGGCGATCGTCCGGTATCCGTAGCGTCCCTTGTTGATCCTTTCGATCTCGATCGGCACGACGTAGGTGGTCGGGGCTGGGATGTCGAGATGGGCATGGCCGAGCACGGTCGGGTTGCCGTTCTTGCGCGGTCCGTTGAAGATGGTTAGCGGCGAAGAGGCCTTGATCGGGCGTTGTTCGGGCAGCTCGACCACCGCCGTGCCGAAGCCCTTGCCGACGATTGCGCCCCTGCAGTTCCGGCGCGCCGTCTCGCTCGTCGTCGCGACGAGCTTTGCCTGGGTGCAGACCGGCAGGCCGCGGGTCTCGACCGCGCCGTGCTTGTCGAATTCGATCACCAGCTGGGTCAGCGGCGAGGGGCGCGTTCCGTCGACCGTGCTGAACTTGGCGAAGCCGTGCAGCTCGATCGGTGCGTTGCGGTGCTGCGGCAGCTTGGTGGGCGTGAAGCCGCCGTCGGCGACAATGATGATCTTGCCGGCCCGAAGTTCGATTCCCTGCGCCGCCGCGGCTCCAAGTGCGGCGAGCACCCCGGCCGTCAACAGCGCCTTCAGCAGAACCTTCCTCATTCTCGCGCCCTCTCCGTAGCCTCGACCTTCAAACTACCACGGGTGTCCGTGAGGAGGGACAGGGGGATAGGGTCGCCACGGCCGGTGCTGATCGCGTCGATTTTGGCCGTCGCCGCGCTCGGGTTCCTCGGCATCGGCCTCGAGGACAAGCTGAGCCCGAGCTCGCTCAGCATCCCGGGCACCTCGTCGCAGCGCGCCAACGACCTGCTGCGCGAGCACTTCGGCGACACCGCACCGTTCGTGATCCTCCTTCAAGGGCCACCCGAGGCGATCGACCGGCAGGGGCCGGCGCTGATCCGAACTCTGCGCCGTGACCCGACCGTCACCACCCTGTCGCCGTGGGACCGCGGCGCGGTTCAGCGCCTGCGTCCGAGCCCGCGTCGCGCCCTGATCCTGGTCGATTTCCACGTCGGCATCGAGGAGGCGGTCAACGAGGTCGTTCCGCGGCTCGACCGGACGCTGGAGGATCGCATCGAGCCGCCGGTCGAGGCGACGCAGACCGGCTACGCGACCCTCTCGCGGGCGATCCAGGACGACTCGATCGACGCGACCGAGCGGGGTGAGCTGATCGCTCTGCCGATCCTGCTCGTCGTCCTCCTGCTCGTCTTCCGTTCGCCCGTCGCGGCGGCGGTGCCCCTCGTCTTCGGGGCGGCGACGGTGATCGCCTCGCGCGGCCTCCTCTCGATTCTCACCGAGTGGTTCAGCGTCGACGCCTTTGCGCTCACCGTCTGCACGATGATGGGGCTGGCGCTGGGCGTCGACTATTCGCTGCTGATCGTCTCCCGTTTCCGCGAGGAGCTCGCAGGCGGCGCGGACCCGCGCGACGCGGCCGCTGCCACCCGACGTACCGCCGGGCGCACGACCGTCTTCGCCGGCAGCACGCTGATGCTCTCGATGATCGTCGCCTTCTTCATCGTGCCGGGCTCGCTGCTGGGCTCCCTGGCGGCGACCCTGGCGCTGGTCGTGGGTCTCAGCGTCCTCGTCGCGATCGTTCCCGGACCTGCCGTCCTGGCCCTGCTCGGGCCGAACGTCGACCGTTGGCGAGTCGGCCCGGCACCGTCGGACGGCGACTCGCGCCTGATGGCGCTCGTCGGCGCTGCCCTCAAGCGGCCGGTGCCGGTCGCGGCCGGGATCGGCCTCATCGTCCTCGCCCTCTCGGCGCCCGCGCTGGCCCTGAAGACCGGGCCCCCGAGCCAGACCCAACTGGCCCACGACGATCCGACCCGCGAAGACTTCGAGACGATCGTCGACGCGATCGGCCCCGGATACGACGCGCCCTTCGTAATCGTCGCCGCCGCCGAGGAGGGGACCATCACCGATCCCGCCCGCCTCGCCACCCTGAGTCGCTGGCAGCGTCAGATCGCCGAGCTGCCGGGGGTCAAGACGGTGATCGGTCCGGCCCAGGTCTCGGAACGCGTCAGGCCGCTGCGCGAACGCGGCTCCCGGCTGCTGCGGGCCGGCGGCCAGGCCGCGCCGCTCGTCCAGCTGCGCAAATTGGGCCGCAACCTCGGGCGGGCGACCCTCGGCGTCAGCCAGCTGCGCGAAGGCCTTTCCCAGGCGACCTACGGGGCCGGCTTGATCGCGCAGGGTGCCGGAGCTGCCGAGGAGGGCGCCTCGGCGGTCGCCACCGGCCTCGCCCGGGCGACGTCGGGCAGCAAGCGAGCCGTCGCCGCGCTCGAGACCTTCGCCTCGGGCACGCGCCGCCTTGCCGGCGCACAGCACCGCGCCGCCCTCGCCGCCCTGCAGCTCAAGTTCGGCGTCCAGAGCCTCCCCGCGAACCTGCGCCGCAACGCGCTCGCTCGCTCGCGGCGCCTGCAGAAAGACCTCAACCAGGACGCGCACGTGAAGCTGCCGCAACTGATCCAGCCGGCCGGCGAAGCGGACGAGCAGATCCAAACCGCGCTCCAGCAGCTCGAAGGGATGACCGTCGGCAGGACGGACCCGAACTTCCCTGCCGCGCTGGAAGCGGTGCGCGCGGCGGCCGAGGCGCTCGGCGCGCTGCCCGAGGAGCTGACCGCGCTCCACGGAAGGCTCCTCGCCGACGCCGAGGAAGCCGAGCAGGTGACCGCCTGGCTCGTCTCTGGCGTAATCCTGATCAAGCGCCTGCGCTCCGGCGCGGAACGCCTCTCCGACGGCCTGCGGCGAATCGAGGGCGCCGGCAAGCGCGTGGCCCGCGGTTCGGCGCGGCTCGCCAGGGCGGCGTCGCAGCTCGACGACGGCCTCGAGCGCCTCGGATCAGGTGCCAGCCGTCTCGCCGCAGGCATCTCGCGCCTTGGAGGAGGCGCCTCGTCGCTGGAAGAGAATCTCGCCAGCGGCTTCAGCCGCTCCTATGCCCTGCAGGACGGCCTGCAGAACGCTGCCGTCCAGGTGCTCACCAACGAGGTGCGCCTGCGCGGCCAGGTCAGTCAGCTGCGCCGCACGAGCCCAGGCATATTCGACTCGGGCTACTTCGTGCTGACCGCTCTCGACGGGGCCCGTCCGGAGCTGCGCGAACGCGCCGCCAGCGCCATCGACATCGACCGGGGTGGGCAGGCGGCTGCGATGCTGGTCATCTCCCGCCACACCTTCAATACTCCGGGTTCGAGGGCGCTAGACGATCGGCTCGAGGAGGCGGCAGCCGACCTCGGTCGAGAGGCGAACCTCGACACCGGGGTGGCGGGGGGCGCGGCCCAGCTCAACGACTACAGCAGCGTGACGCGGGCGCGAATCCCCTGGGTGGTTGCGGCGATCACGATCGCCACCTTCCTCGTCCTCGTCCTGGTCCTGCGCGCCATCCCGCTGGCGGCGATCGCGGTCGGCCTCAACCTGGCGACCGTCGCGGTCGCCTTCGGCGTCCTCACCCTCCTCTTCGAGGTGCCCGAGGACTGGCCGCTCGGCGGCCACGAATACGTCGACGCGGTCGGCGCCACGGCCATCTTCGGCGTCGTCTTCGGCCTCTCGATCGATTACGCGGTGTTCCTGCTGGTGCGGATGAAGGAGCGCTATGACCGCGGTCACGTCCATGCGGACTCGATTCAGTACGGGCTCGCCAAGACGGCGCGCGTCATCACCGGCGCCGCGGCGATCATGATGGCCGTCTTCGTCGCCTTCGCCGGTGCGCCGATCGCCACGGTGAGCCAGCTCGGCGTCGGCCTGACGGTTGCGGTGCTGCTCGACGCGACCGTCGTCCGCATCGTCCTGCTGCCGGCACTGATGCTGCTGATGGGGGAGCGGGTCTGGTGGCTGCCCCGCTGGCTGGACAGAGCAATGCCCCGCGTCAACGTTTAGCTTTCGCGCTCCGGCGTTGACTTGGCATTAAGGAAGTTCAGGCCAACGCGGGCCAACTGGGCGCTCGGATACGATTCGAGATCGCTGTTCCGCTGAGTTCGGAGGCAGGGAACAGCAGGCAAAAAGCACGTGGCTGCCAAACCGTTAGGCGAGGAGAAAATCCCGAGCTCCGGCCGGGGGGTCACCCCTGCCCGCGCGGCGGCGATCGGAGCGCTCGCGATCGTCGTCCTCGTCCTGGCGTTCATGCTGCTCAGCGGCAACGGCAGCCATAGGTACTCGTTGATCTTCCAGAACGCGGCGCAGCTGGTGCCCGACAACCAGGTGCTGATCGGCGGCCAGCCCGTCGGCTCGGTCGAGAGCATCGAGTTGACCGAGGACAACCTCGCGCGGGTCGAGGTCAGCGTCGGGCAGCAGCTGCACGAGGGCTCGACCGCAATAGTCCGCGCGACCTCACTTGCGGGCGTCGCCAACCACTACGTCTCGATCAGCCCCGGCCCGAACAGCAACCCGGAGCTGGAGGACGGCGCGGTGCTCGGCCTCGACCGCACGACGACGCCGGTCGACCTCGATCAGTTCCTCAACACGTTCCCGCGCTCGGTCCGCCGCGGGCTCGGCGAGTTCTTTCGCGGCAGCGCGGCGATCTACGCCAACCGCGGCCGCGAGGCCAACGAGACCTACGAGTACTTCGGGCCGGCGCTCAACCGGACGAACGCATTCTTCGGCGAGCTGACCGCCGACGAGCGACTGCTCGAGCGCTTCGTGGTCAGCTCGAGCAAGCTGACGACGGCGATCGCGGCGCGTGGTGAGAACCTCTCCAGCGCCTTCGCCAACGCCAACACCGCCTTCAACGCGATCGCCAGCCAGAACGAACGGTTCAGCCAGACCCTGCGCCTGCTGCCGCCGGTCTTCCGCCAGAGCAACACCACCTTCGTCAACCTCCGCGCCGCCCTCGACGACCTCGATCCCCTGGTCGAAACGGCCAAGCCGGCGACGAAGGACCTCGCGCCCTTCCTGCGCGAGCTGCGACCCTTCCTGGCGAAAGCGGTGCCGGTGTTCCGCGACCTCCGCCTGACGATGAAACGGCCCGGCTTCGCCAACGACACCGGCGAACTGCTGGCGACCCTGCCGGCGGTCGAGCAGCGCGCCTCGCGGGCCTTTCCCAATTCTGAACAGGCGATCGCGGACTTCCAGCCCAACCTCAACTTCATCCGCGCCTACACGCCGGACATCTTCGCCGGCTTCGGCAAGCTCGGCCAGCTGACGGGCTACTACGACGGCAACGGCCATTACGCACGCGCCTCGCTGATGATGAACCTCTTCGACTACGACGAGGAAACCGGCGAGCTGGAGGCGATCGCCCCGAGCGAGCAGTACGGCGCCTACCAGGACGCCACCGAGGTCAAGCGGCGCTGTCCCGGCGGCGCCACCCAGCCCGCCCCCGATGGCTCCAACCCGTTCACGGAGCCGCCCTTCGCGGGGGCCGACGTGTCCCCGACCGACTGCGACCGGGCCGACGTGCCGCCAGGACCATGAAGAAGCTGCTCATCCCACTCGCACTCGTCGCCGTGCTCGTCGCGGTCGTCCTCGTCGCGACCGGCGGGGACGAAGACGACGCCTACATGATCCGCGCCATCTTCGACAACAGCAACTTCCTGGTCGAGGGCGAGGAAGTGCGGGTCGCCGGCGCAACGGTGGGGACGATCGAGGCGGTCGACGTCACGGTGCCGGGCGAGATCGCCTCCTACGACGACGGTCGCCCCCAGCCTGCCCCCGGCAAGGCGGTGCTGGTGATGAAGATCGAGGATCCCGGCTTCCAGGACTTCCGCCGTGACGCCACTTGCGTGATCCGGCCCCAGTCGCTGATCGGCGAGAAATTCATCGACTGCCGGCCGACGATTCCGCGGGCGCCCGGCACCCGGCCGGCGCCGCCACTGCGCGAGATCCCGGAGGGACAGCCGGGCGAGGGCCAGTACCTGCTGCCGCTGGAGAACAACAGCTCGACCGTCGATCCCGACCTGATCAACAACATCAACCGCCTGCCCTACGCCCAGCGCTTCCGGCTGATCCTCAACGAACTGGGCGCCGGCCTGGCCGGGCGTGGCGAGGACCTCAAAGAGGCGATCGAGCGGTCCAACCCGGTGCTGCGCGACGTCAACCGGTTGCTCGGCACGCTATCCGAGCAGCGGAATCGGCTCGCCCAGCTCTCGGCCGACTCGCAGCAGATTCTCTCGGCTCTGGCCCGCGAGCGGCAGAGCGTCGCCGGCTTCTTCTCGAACGCCGGAGCGGCGGCCGAGGCGAGCGCCGAACGCGGCCCGCAGCTCGAAGCCTCCTTCCGCAAGCTGCCCGCCTTCCTGCGCGAGTTCCGCGCCACGATACGCGGCCTCGAAGGCTTCTCGAACGCCGCCGCCCCCGTCTTCACCGACCTCGGCCGCTCGGCTCCCGCCTTCACCAGGGCGACCAGGGCGTTGGCTCCCTTCTCGGCCGCCTCGACCGTCGCCCTGCGCTCGCTCGGCGCAACCGGTGAGCAGGCGGGCCCGATCCTCCGTGCCGCCGACCCGGTCGTGGTCAAGGCACGCAACCTGGCCCGCAGCGGTGCCCGTCCGACCACCGACCTCGCCAAGTTCTTCGTCAGCACGAAGAAGACCGGCGGCTGGGACGGCCTCGTCGACCTGATCTACAACACCACCGCCGCGTTCAACGAATTCGATCAGTACGGGCACTTCGGCCGGGCCCTGATCACGCTCAGCAACTGCACGGACTACGTATTCGTGGAAACGAGCGGCTGCTCGGCCAACTTCCACGACATCGAAGGAGAAGCGACCGCCTCGTCGCCTGGCGCATCCACTTCCGGTCTCTACCAACTGATCGAAGAACTCCAGAACCGGGGTGGGGAAGCCTCCGCCGAGGGCGGCGTGACCGCCCCGGGCGATACCGCTGAACCGGCTCCGCCCGCTCCTTCGGGGCCGCTCCCCGAGACTCCCACTCCCGCCCCTGACGTCGGCGACGGGGAAGAGCTCGAAGAAGCCGCCGAGACGAACGAGAACCTCGCACTCCTCGACTACCTCCTGGCGCCATGAAGAACCGCAGCGGCATACAGGGCGTGGCGAGCAGCCCGGTGATCGTCGGGGCGGTGACGGTGCTCGTCCTCATCGTCGCCGTCTTCCTCGCCTACAACGCCAACAACGGGCTTCCGTTCGTCTCGACCTACAACCTCACCGCGCGGGTGCCGAACGCCGACGCAATCGTCAAAGGCAACGAGGTGCGGATCGGCGGCGCCCGGGTCGGCGTCGTCCGCGGCGTCGACCCGGTCCAGCTCGAGAACGGCGAGGTGGTGGCCGAGCTCGACGTCCGTCTCGACAAGAGCGCCGAACCGATCCCGGTCGACTCGACGATGATGATCCGGCCGAAATCGCCGCTCGGCCTCAAATACCTGCAAATCGTGCCGGGCACCTCCGACGAGGGCTTCGAGGCCGGCGACACGATCCCGGTCTCGGCGGCGCGCCCCGAACCGGTCGACATCGACGAGTTCTTCAACATGTTCGACGAGGAGACGCGCAACAACATAAGGCGCAGCCTGACCGGCTTCGGGAACTCCTTCGCCGGCCGCGGGCCGCAGATCAACAATGCCTTCGGCGTCCTGCGCGAGCTGGCCGAAAGCAGCCAGGGCCCGCTGCGCACGCTGGCGGCCCCGAGCACGAACTTCGGCGGCTTCTGGCGAGCGCTCGAGGACCTCTCCGCAACCGTCGCTCCGGTGGCCGAGACGCAGGCGAGCATGTTCGTCGCGCTTGACCGCACCTTCGCTGCCTTCGCGCGGGTCTCTCGCCCGTACATCCAGGAAACGATCGAGAAAAGCCCAGAGATGCTCGACGCGGTCACCGCGGACCTGCCTGAAATACGGCCCTTTTTCAACAGCTCCGCCCGTTTCTTCACGGCGTTGCAGCCGGGGGCGCGCGCGATCGGACGCACGGCGCCGACGATCAACGCGGCGTTGAGAGCCGGCATCCCCGTCCTCAACGCTTCGCCGGCGTTCAACGCGCAGCTGACCCCGACCGCCGAAGCCCTACTCGACTTCCAGGAAGCGCCGGGTGTCTTCAACGGCCTCGACCTGCTGATCGACACCAACAAGCTGCTCGGGCCCGCGATGCGCTTCATCGCCCCGGCACAGACGCGTTGCAACTACCTCACGCTTGCCTTCCGCAACTTCGCCAGCGTCGCCAGCGGCAGCAACGGGATCGGCAACTGGTTCAACGTGGTCGGCTTCGAGGCGCCCGATGGGCCGAACGCCGAGTCGCAGCCGTCCTCGGCACCGGCCAACGGCAAAGGGAAAAACAACCTCCACTTCAACCCCTACCCGCGGACGGCCGGCCCTGGACAAGGTGGGGTCTGTGAAGCCGGCAACGAGCGCTACGCGGTCGGTCAGACCGTGATCGGCCGCGCTCCCGATCTGCTCGGCACGACGACCGGGGGCAGCGAATAATGGGCCGCCTGCCGGAGAGGGACACCAGGCAGCACGCCGGCAAGCGTGGCTTGTTCGGCTGGCGGCCGAGCAACGCGACGATCGCGATGATCTTCGTGCTGATCTTCACGGTCGGGCCCTACCTGGCGTTCACCAAACACATCCCGTTCACGGGCTACGGCTACGAACTGAACGCCACCTTCGCCAACTCGGCGAACATCTCGGTCAACTCGCCGGTACGGATCGCCGGCGTCGACGTCGGCAAAGTGATCGAGACGAGCCAGGACGGCGGCACCTCGACGGTCACCTTCACGGTCGAAGACAAGGGCCGGCCGATCCACGCCGACGCCTACGCTCAGATCCGGCCCCGCATCTTCCTCGAGGGCAACTTCTTCATCGACCTCGATCCCGGCAGCCCGAGCGCAGATGAGATGGACAGCGGCGCCACGATCCCAGTCAGCCGTACGTCGATCTCGGTCCAGCTCGACGAGGTGCTGACCGCGCTGCAGTCACCGGTGCGCGCCGACCTCAGCCGCCTGCTCGAAAGCTTCGGCGAAGCGCTGACCCGCAAGCCCAACGCCGCCGAAGATGCGACGCAGCTGCCCGACGCGAAAGGCAAAAGCGGCGCCGAGGGCCTCAACTACGCGCTGCGCCACGGCGGCCGTGCGGGCCGCTACAGCGCCCAGGTGACCAACGCCTTCCTCGGCACCGAACCGGGCGACCTCTCGCGCTTCATCGGCGGCGCCAGCCGCGCCTTCGGGGCGCTGTCCAACCGCGAGGAGGACCTGCAGCAGCTGATCGTCAACTTCGACGTCTTCACCGGTGCCCTCGCCGCCCAGTCGACCAACCTGGCCGCCACGTTCCAGCGCTTTGCTCCCGCGCTGCGAACCGCGCGGACCTCGCTGGTCAGCCTGAACCGCAGCCTGCCACCGCTGCGCGCCTACGCAATCGAGTTGCGGCCCGCGGTCGCCGAGCTGCCGGGGCTGATCGCCGCCGGCCGGCCGTGGTTGCGGCAGGCGAACCCGCTGCTCACGAAGCGCGAGCTCGGGGGCGTGGCGCGTATGCTGCGCCAGGCGACGCCCGGTCTGGCGGGCGCCGCGCAGGCCGGCAAAGCGATCACCATTCCCGAGATCAACCGGATCAGCCTCTGCACGACGCAGGTGCTGGTGCCCACCAACGAGCAGACGATCGAAGACCGCTTCTCGACCGGGGGGCCGGCTTACCGCGAGTTTCTCTACGGCCTCGTCAACCTGGCCGGCTGGGGTCAGAACTTCGACGGCAACGGGTTCTACGCGCGCGTCCAGCCGGGCGGCGGCGACGAGCTCGTCGGCCTGCCGAACCCGAAAGGCAACCTTTCCACCGACCGAGTCGGCTGGGGCTTCACGGTCGAACCGCCGGCCGGCGTCCAGCCGCAGCTCGGTGGCAGGCCTCCGAAGAAGCCGGACGTCCGTTGCCACACCAACCCCGTCCCCGATCTCAACGCCGGCCTCGGCCAGCCAGGGGCGCCGACCTTGACTCCAGGAGGACCGTGAGCGACGGCAACGGACAGGTGAGTCGGATGCGGCACACCAGGGCCTGGCTGGGGCGGCAGACCCGCGGTCGCGGTCGCGACACGATCGCGATCGTCGTCTTGGCCGTCGTGGCGATCGTGATGACGCTGTGGATCTTCACGCAGCAGAAAGCGGCGCTGCCGTCGTGGGCGCCGGTGGTTGGCGAAGACTTCGTCCCGCTCAGCGCCGATTTCACCAGCGCGCAGGCGGTGACGCCGGGTCAGGGCCAGGCGGTGGTGATCGCCGGCGTGCGGATCGGCAAGGTGTCCTCGGTCGACGTCGAGGAAGGGCATGCCGTCGTCGGCATGGACGTCGAGCCGCAGTACCTGGAGCTGATCCATCCGGATGCGACGCTGCTGCTGCGGCCTAAAACGAACCTCAACGACATGGTGGTCGAGATCGATCCAGGCAGGGCGCGGGGCCATATCGAGGAGGGGCACCATTTCCCGCTCTCGCGAACCGAGCCGAACGTCAACTTCGAAGCGTTCCTCTCGACCCTCGACGAAGACACGCGACGCTACCTGCAGCTGCTGGTCGCCGGTGGAGCCCAGGGGATCGGCGGGCAGGGGATGAAGCTCTCCGGTGCCTTCCGGCGGCTCGGGTCCTTCTCGCGGATCGTCGCCGACCTCAACCAGGCCGTTGCCAGCCGACGGCGGGCGCTGGCGCAGGTGATCCACGACTTCGGCTTGCTGACGAACGAGCTTGGACGCCGCGACGCGCAGCTCGAACGCTTCGTCACCTCCTCCAAGGATGTGCTCGGCAACTTTGCCAATCAGCAGGCCGCGATCCAGGAATCGCTGGTCGAGTTCCCGGCGACGCTGGCTGCGCTCCAGTCGGGGCTGGCGAGCTCCACGCGCTTCTCCGAGGCAGCACGGCCCGCGTTGATCGATCTCATTCCGCAGGCGCAGGCTTTGGGCCCCGCCTTCGACGCGCAGAAGCGGCTCTTCGCGCAGACGCGAATCCCGATCCGCGACCAGATCCGTCCCTTCACGCGGCAGATCCTGCCCGTTGTGCGCCACACGAAGCAGGGGGCGGAGGACCTGGATACCTCGGTGACCGGCTTCGGCAACGCGCTCGGCGGCTTCAACAGCTTCCTCAACGAGCTCGCCTTCAAGCCGAAAGGCTCGCGTCAGAGCTACCTCTTCTACCTGCCCTGGCTCAGCCACAACGTCAACGCCAGCTTCAACCTGCAGGATGCGGGCGGGCCGATCCAGCGCACCCAGCTGCTGATCACCTGCAACGGCTCCTTCCTCGCGTACGGCCTCGCGAGCGCCGGGACGAAACCGTACGTCAAAACCGTGCTTGAAGGGGCAAGGCTGCCGCGCCCAGGCGAGCTGCCGTTCATCCCAGCCGACAAAGCCGCGGAAGAACAGGGAGTCCCGGGCTGCGGGCCGCAGGAGGGCGAATGAACAAGCAAGCCCCCAGCACCGGTCAGCTCCTCGTCATCGTCGGCTTCGCGCTGTCGTGCTTCGGCATCCTGCTCTTCCTCTGGATCACTTTCGGCGGGCCGACTCCGTTCAAGGCGCAGCCCTACGAAATCAAGGTTCCTTTCAAAGAGGCGACCCAGCTTGCCGAGCAGTCCGACGTGCGGATCTCTGGCGTCTCGGTGGGCAAAGTGCAGAAGATCGATCTCGCCGAGAACGGCGAAGACGCGCTGGCGATCATCTACCTCGACAACAAGTACGGGCCGATCCCGCGCGGCACGCGGGCGATCCTCCGCACCAAGACGCTGCTCGGCGAGACCTACGTCGAGCTGACGCCCGGCGACTCGGAGGGACCCGACCTGCCCGACGGGGCCACGCTGTCGTCCGGCCAGATCGCCGAATCGGTGCAGCTCGACGAGATCTTCCGCACCTTCGACGCCCGCACCCGCGCCGCCTTCCAGGAATGGCAGCGCCAGGCCGCGATCGCCATTCAGGGGCAGGGGGAGAGCTTCTCGATGGCCTTCGCCGAACTCGAACCCACCTTCCAACAGTTCGACCGCCTCTTCCGCGTCCTCGATACGCAGCGACTGGCGCTGCGGCAGCTCTTCAGCAACGGCGCCGTCACCTTCCGGGCGCTGCGCGGCCGCGAAGGCCAGCTCGCCGACCTGATCGAGAGCTCCAACGCGGTCTTCCGGACTACGGCGGCGCGCGATCGCGACATCGAAGCGCTCTTCCGCGCCTTCCCGACCTTCCTCGACGAGTCGCGCCTCACCTTCGACCGGCTGCGCGATTTCGCGGTCAACACCGATCCGCTGATGCGGCAGCTCGTGCCGGCGGCCGAAGAGCTCTCGCCGACCCTGATCTCGCTCTCCCGCTTCGCTCCTGAAGCCAAGGGCTTCTTCAAGGGATTTGCCCCGGTCATCCGTCGCGCCGACACCGGCTTCCCGGCGGCGCGACGCTTCTTCCGCGACGACTTCCCGGTCTTGCTGCGGGCACTCGATCCCTTCCTGCGCAACCTCAACCCGGTCCTCACCGGCCTCGGCCTCTACAAGAACGAGCTGACCGCGGCGATGGCCAACGTCGCCGCCGCGACGAACGCCCGCGTCGTCGGCGGCGTCAAGTTCCTGCGGGCGATGGGACCGTTCAACCCGGAATCACTGGCCGTCTTCCAGCGACGCCTGACGAGCAACCGCAACAATGCCTACCCGCAGCCGCTGACCTCGAGGAGATTGTCACGGGGCCTGCTCAGCTTCGACACGCGTCAGTGCGGCGCGGGGATTGCCGCCCGGCTAGATCCGGAAACGCCTAAAGATCCCGACTTCCAAGGCCGCATCGAACCGAAAAAAGATCCGGATCCGGCCAAAGAACAAGAAAGCCGCCTCAAACGAGCCGAAGAACTGTTCGGGCTCCTCAAGCACTACGCCATGGCCGACCAGGACAGCACCGCGACGGTTCCGGCCCCGGGCTGCAGTCAGCAGGCGCCTTTCGCGCCGATCTACGGCAGCGAGCCGCCGACGATCTACCAGCACACCTACGAACAGGGCGGTTAGCCCTTCGGGGTGCAGGGCGCGAGGACCCTCGTCTTGAGGATCGTTTGTGCTGCGGTATGTGGGACAGCCGCTTCGTTTCGGAACAGCGCTTTCGAGGCGCTGACCTCGAACACTCCGTCAGGACAGCGGGCGGTCAGGAGGCTGCGCTTCTCGTCCTCGTAGGTGTACCGGCGGCCCAGCCTGATCTTGAAGTCGAGCAGCGAGCCGCTGCCGCTCGCGATCACCGGCACTCTGGCCACAGCGTTGATGCCGCCGCCCTTCTTCGTGATCGTCACGTGGGTGACGACCGCGGTCGGTACCGGAACTGTGATGACGGCGTGGACCAGCAGCCTCGTCTCGCCTCGCTCGGTGCCGGCGTTGAAGATGACGATCGGGCTCCTGACGACGATCGGCGGCTGTTCAGGGAACGCAATCTCGAAGCGAGCGGCGCCCGAGCCGACCACCGCCGAGCGACAGATCCGACGAGCTTCCTTCGGGTCGTCCCGCATGTGAGGCGGCTGCCGTGGCAAGTCGGATAGCCCTCCGTGTCGATCCTGACGTCCTTGTCGATGTCCAAGACCAGTTCCCGCAGCGCCGACGGACCGATCGCTCCACCTATTCCTTCCAATCTAGAGATCGACGAGGG
>DATABM010000016.1:0-10191 GCA_036259555.1 Solirubrobacterales bacterium | reverse complement strand
GCTCGTGTTGTCGACGACGACGGCGCCGGCCTCGACCAGCTTCGGCGCCCACTCGGCGCTGACCGAGCCGCCGGCCGAGGAGAGGACCACGTCGAGGTCGCCGATCGTGTCGTCGCGCAGAGCCCGCACCTCGAGCTCGCGGTCCTCCCACTCGAGCGAACGACCGGCCGAGCGCTCGGAGGCGAAGGGGATCACCTCCGCGGCCGGGAAGTCACGTTCGGCGAGCACGCCGAGGATGGTCGAGCCAACCGCCCCGGTTGCCCCAAGCACGCCTACCCTGTAGCCGTTGTTAGCCACTGACCGTGGGGCGATGCTCGGCGCCCATCGGATCCTCCCGCCGCACCGCCTCCTCGCCCAGCTCGAACGCCTCGTGCAGGGCGCGGACCGCGTCGCCGACGCGGTCGGCCGAGATCACGCACGAGATCTTGATCGGCGAGGTGGAGATCATCTCGATGTTGATCCCCTCGCGGCCCAGCACCTCGAAGACCTTGGCGGCGACACCCGGGTGGGAGCGCATCCCGGCGCCGACGATCGAGACCTTGCCGATCCGCTCGTCGGTGCGCACGCCCTGGCTCAGGTCGAGACCGCCGACCGTGTCGGTCGCAGCCGTGAGGTCGGCGCGGTCGACCGTGAAGGAGAGATCGGCGAGGTGCTCGTCGCCGATCGGCTCGTTCTGGATGATCACGTCGACGTTGATTCCGGCCTCGGCGAGCGCGGTGAAGATCCTGCCCGCGACGCCGGGCTCGTCCTTGATCCCGGTCAGCGTCACGCGCGCCTCCCCGTCGGAGTGGGTGACCGCCGTGACGAATGGTTGCTCCATGGTCTCCTGCTCGCTCTCCGCTTCGCTGACGACGAGGGTACCTGGACCGTCCTCGAAACTGCTGCGCGTGTGGATGCGCACGCCGTTGTTTCGCGCGTACTCGACCGAGCGCAGCTGCAGGACCCTGGCGCCGGAGGCCGACATCTCCAGCATCTCCTCGTAGGAGACGATCGGCAGCTTGCGGGCGTCGGAGACGATCCGCGGATCGGCGCTGAACACCCCGGCGACATCGGTGTAGATCTCGCACACGTGGGCGTCGAGCGCGGCTGCCAGCGCCACCGCCGTCGTGTCGGAGCCGCCGCGGCCGAGCGTGGTGACGTCACGGCTCTCGGTGGAGACGCCCTGGAATCCGGCGACGAGCACGGCCTGGTCCCGGTCAAGCGCCTGTCGGATGCGGTCGGCCCGCACGTCGATGATTTTCGCCTTGGTGTGCGAGGAGTCGGTGACGATCCCCGCCTGCGAACCAGTCAGCGAGATCGCGTCGTGGCCGAGGTCGTGGATCGCCATCGCGCAAAGGGCGCAGGAGATCCTCTCGCCGGTCGAGAGCAGCATGTCCATCTCGCGCGAGTCGGGGCGCTCGGAGATCTCGAACGCCTGCGCGACAAGCTCGTCGGTCGTCTTCCCGCGTGCGGAGAGGACGGCGACCACGGAGCTGCCCGCCTCGCGCGCCGCGACGATCCGCCGTGCCGCCCGTTTGATCTCCTCGGCGCCGGCGACGGAGGTCCCGCCGAACTTCATCACGACGATCTGGTTCGCCTCGGTCATCGGCTCCGAGGATAGTTGCCAGGCCGCTGCGTGGGCCGTGCGTTCGTCGTTTGTAGCCCTATGCCCGACAAAGTGCGAACTCACCGGCGCCGTGAGCGAGATCACACTTCCAGATATATCCGAGCGATATATCTGCGGGCGTGGAGCTCAGCCCAACCGCCTACGTGATCCTCGGCATGGTCAGCCGTGAGCCGCGCTCCGGCTACGAGATCAAGGCGCTGGTCGACAACTCGACGCGCTTCTTCTGGACCGCCAGCTACGGCCAGATCTATCCGGAGCTGCGACGGCTGTCCGAGGCCGGCCTGCTCGACGGCGCCGACGCCCCGCGCGGCGAGCGGCGCCGCACCGTGTACGCGATCACCGGGGCCGGCGAAGCGGCGCTGCGCGAATGGCTGCGGGAACCGCCCCACACCTACGAGATCCGCGACGAGGGGCTGCTGAAGCTGTTCTTCGCCGGTGTCCTGCCGCGCGAGGAGGCGGTGGAGATCGTGCGCTCGATGCGCGAGCGCCACGCCCGGCTGGTCGAGCGGCTCCGCTCGATCGAACCGAAAGCACTTGACAAGGAGGACCCCTATCCGCTGCTGGTGCTGCGGGGAGGGATCGAGTTCAACGAGTGGTTCGAGGGGTGGTGCGAGCGGATGGAGTCCCAGCTGCTCGAACCAGCCCTCACGAAAGGAGCCGATGATGTTTGACGCCTTCGCCCGCCTTGCCGATCGCCGCGCCCGCCGCGTCGGCCTCTTCGCCGTCGCCTTCTTCCTCCTCGCCGGAGCGCTCGGGGGCTCGGTCGCGGACCGGCTCGATCCCTACGGCGCCGACGATCCCGAGACCGAGTCCGTCAAAGCCGACGAGGCCCTGCAGGCAGCCGGCTACCGCGGCCCAGGCGTGATCGTGGTCGTCCGCGATGCCCCCGTCGGCACCGCCGCCGGGCGCGCCCGCGTCGCCGCGATCGCGCGCCAGGTCCGGGCCATGGACGGGGTCAAGTCCGTCAGCGGCTACATCGAGACCCGCTCGAGGGACTTCGTCTCCCGCGACGGCGACTCGACCTATCTCGCGGTCGCCCTCACCCCGACCGACGACAAGGAATGGCAGGAAACCGGCGCTGCGATCGCCGAGCGCTTCGAGCACAGCGAGGGCGTCATCGTCGGTGGCGGGGCGGTCGCCCAGGAGCAGGTCAACAAGCAGGTCGAGAGCGACCTGCAGAAAGCGGAGATGCTCGCCTTCCCGCTCCTCTTCCTGCTTTCCCTGCTCTTCTTCCGCAGCCTCGTCGCGGCGCTGCTGCCGCTGATGATCGGGGCGCTGGCGATCGTCGGCACCTTCCTCATCCTCCGCCTCGCCAGCGAATTCGGCTCGATCTCGATCTTCGCGCTCAACCTGACGACGGCGCTGGGCCTCGGGCTGTCGATCGACTACAGCCTCTTCGTCGTCTCCCGCTACCGCGAGGAGATCGCCAAGGACGGCCCGGGACTGGCGGCAATGCGACGGGTGATGGCGACCGCCGGGCGCACCGTCTTCTTCTCGTCGCTGACCGTCGCGGCGGCGCTGGCGTCGCTGCTCGTCTTCCCGCAGCGCTTCCTCTACTCGATGGGGCTGGGCGGGGCGCTGGTTGCGATCTTCGCGGCGCTGATCTCGCTCACCGTCCTGCCGGCGGTCCTGACCCTGCTCGGCAATCGCGTCAACTCGCTCGCGCCGCGCTTCCTGCGCCGCCGCGCCGAGGCCGAGGCGCGGCCTGACGAGCAGGGCTTCTGGTACCGGCTCTCGCGCTTCGTGATGCGTCGCCCGCTCGGCATCGCGACGGCGAGCGCGGCCCTGCTGATCGTCATGGGCATCCCCTTCCTCGGCATCAAGTTCGACACCGTCGACCCCACCGTCTTGCCGGAGGAGGCGAGCGCGAGGCAGGCCTTCGACATCGTCAACGAGGAGTTCCCGCCCTACCGCGACGCGCCGATCTGGCTGGCGGTCAGCAGCGGGGATCCGCAGTCGGTCGCGAACCTGCGCGAGCAGGTGAGCCGCACCGACGGAATCGCGGCCGTGCTCCCCCCGCAGCGGTTGCGCGGTGACCTGACGGTGCTGCAGGCGATCTCGGCGAACCGGTTCGCGTCCGAGGAGAGCCAGGCGACGGTGGAGCGAATCCGCGAGCTGGACGTGCGCGGCGGCGAGGTGCTCGTCGGCGGCGCCACCGCCGACTTCGTCGACTTCCAGGACAGCCTCGCCAGGCACGCGCCGATCGCGCTGGCGATCGTGATCGGCTCAACCCTGGTCATCCTCTTCCTGATGACCGGGTCGGTGGTCCTGCCGATCAAGTCGCTGATCATGAACTTCCTCAACCTCAGCGCCGTCTTCGGCCTGCTGGTGCTGATCTTCCAGGACGGCAGGTTCGAGGGCCTGCTCGACTACACCAGCACCGGCGCCCTGGAGCAGACGATGCCGATCCTGCTCTTCGCGGTCGCCTTCGGCCTCTCGACCGATTACGCCGTCTTCCTGCTCTCGCGGATCAAGGAGGCGCGCGACAACGGCGCCTCGGAGTCAGAGAGCGTCGCGATCGGCCTCGAGCGAACCGGCCGCATCGTCACCGCGGCGGCGCTGCTGTTCGCCGTCGCGCTCGGCGCCTTCGCGACGTCGCAGATCCTCTTCGTCAAGGAGAACGGCGTCGGCACGGCGCTCGCCGTGCTGATCGACGCGAGCATCGTCCGCGCCCTGCTCGTCCCCTCGTTGATGGAGCTGCTCGGCAAGTGGAACTGGTGGGCGCCGCGGCCGCTGCGCCGTCTGCACGAGCGCTTCGGGATCAGCGAGACCAAACCAGCCACCAACCCTGCGGGGGGAGGCTGAGTTGATCTACCGGGCGATCGTCGGGAGACAGGTCCGTGGCGTCTTCGACGCGTTGGGTCGCGGCGAAGCGAGCACGGTGACGAAGGGCCTCGCCGACGACGTTCACCACGTCTTCGCCGGCGACAACGCCTTCGGTGGCGAGCGGCACTCGCGCGAGGCCTTCGAACGGTGGCTCGAGCGCCTATACCGCCTCGTCCCCGAGGTCGAGTTCGAGGTCCACGACGTCGCGGTAAGGGGCTGGCCGTGGGACACCGCCGTGGCCGTCGAGTGGAGCGATCGCGGGCGCACGGCGGACGGCGAGCCCTACGAGAACGAGGGCGCGCACTGGATTCGCCTTCGCTGGGGCAAGGTCGTCTCGATCCACGGGTACCTGGACACCGGCAGCCTGACCGCGACGATGGAGCGTCTCGCCGCCGCCGGCTTCGAGGAGGCCGCAGCCGCGCCGGTTGCTGACATCGAGCGATCTAAGGCCGCCTGACCAAGTAGATCAAGGACGCAGGGAGCGTGGCGTGCTTTGCACGCGAGCGACCGAGGACGCCGATATGCGCCGGGTCAGGGGGCCTTAGGCGAAGGCCTGCGCGGCGCGGCGGCGCAGGTCGGCGTTGAGCATCGCCGTCACCACACTCGGGCGGTCGCCCGCCGAGGGAACCGCATCGCCGATCAGGCCGCTGGCGCGGAAGCCGAAGAGCGGCGCGTCGAAGCCCCCCTCGCGGATCTTGCGGATCAGCTTGACCGCCGACTGGGTGTCGGCGCCCGGCCCGCAGAGGACGATTGCGGTCGGGGCGAGAGCGCCGAGGGCGCGCTCCATGCGCTCCTCGCCGAGCTCGTCGGAGAGCATCAGGACTCGGAAGCCCGCCCGGCGCAGGGCAAGGTCGAGAGCCTGGGCGTGGACCGCCTCGGCATCGTCGCCACGGCTTGAATCGAGCAGCAGGATTCCGGCCGGGCGCGAGGCGCGCGAGGCGAGCCGGCGCGCGCCATGCAGCCACCCCATCGCCCAGCGCGAGGCGAACTCGAGCTCGGCCTCGCGGTTGGCGTCGGCGGCGAGGCGGTCGATCGCCGGCAGCAGCAGCTCCTCGACGGTCCGCTCCAGCGGCCGCAGGGCCAGGCTCTCCTCGATCGCTCGGTCGGCCGCATCCTCGTCAAAGCTTTCGAACGCCGTGAGCAGGCTGCCGTCGCTGGCGGGAGTCTCCTGTCGCTGGCGGGCCAGCTCGATCGCGGAGGAGATGTTGCCGGTCTCGGCGTAGGCGTCGCGCAACGTCTGCAGCTCGACCAGGTCGTAGTTGCGGTGGTTGCCCGGAGTTCGCCGCGGCACCGGGTAGCCGTAACGGCGCTCCCAGCTGCGCAGCGTGTTGGGGCTGACGCCGAGCACTTCCGCGGCGGCGTTCGTCCTGATGCCTGGCATGCGGCGCATTTTGGCACCGCTTTTCCAGGTTTACGCCTGTTATGGACAGATTTCCGGAAACTGTCAGCGATCTTGCACAACTTCGGGACGGCCGAGGGAGCCCACCCCGACCGGCTGGCCGACCGCTCGCGCCCGCCACATCGCCTCGTCGGCCTTGTGCAGCAGCTCATCGGCGTCGGCTCCGTGCTCTGGGCAGGCGACGACGCCCGCCGAGATCCCGATTCGCAGCCCTCCTGCGTCCTCGAGCTCGTCGAGCGCCCGCAGCAGCCGCTCGGTCATCTGCACGCCGCCCATCGTGTCCTGCCCCAGTGCCAGGACACAGAGGGCGTCCTCCTCGAGCCGGAACGTCTCGTCGACGAGGCGAACGCTGTCGCGCAGCGCAGCGCCGACGATCGCCAGCGCCGTCTCCTTGCCACCCCCGTCCTCCTCCCGGCGCGTCGCAGGCCCCTCGACGTCGAAGACGACAAGCGCGAAGGGCTGGTCGTAGCGACGGTTGGCCTCGATCAGCTGATCGAGCCGACGCCGCATCTGGCCCGGCCGGTAGAGGCTCGGATGACCTTCCGTGCCCTCCGACGCCGGTCGCTCATTTTCCTGCCAGAGCGGCGCGAGGGCGGTTGCGGTGACCGAGCCGAACTGCTCGGCGAGCTGCTGCGCGGCGTTCGCGAAGAGCGACGGGTCGCCGTCCGCCATCTCCTCATGCAACCTGGCGAGCAGGGTCGCCTGCAGCGAGGAGACCTCGCGGGCCAGATGCTCGACGGCCGATCGCCGCTCCTGCTCGCTGGAGGCGCCGGTTGCCACGGGATGACATTGGCGCAACGGCCGGACGCCAGGCAGCGAAAAAACCGCTATTTGCGAAAAGACAGTCGTCTAGTCGAAACGTCTAATCGAGTGCGCGGCGACCGGCGAAAGCCTTGCCGAGAGTCACCTCGTCGGCGTGCTCGAGATCGGCGCCGATCGGCAGGCCGCTGGCCAGCCGCGTCAACGAGGCGTTGCCCCGCAACAGCTCGGCGATGTGCAGGGCGGTCGCCTCGCCGGTGGTCGTCGGGTTGGTGGCCAGAACGACCTCCCGCACGTCGCCCTCTTCGACCCTTCGTTGAAGCTCGGCGATCTTCAAATCACCTGCGTCGACCCCGTCAATGGGCGACAGCGCGCCGCCGAGCACGTGGTAGAGACCGCGGTACTCGTGGGTGCGCTCGATCGGGATGACGTCAGCGGGCTCCTCGACGACGCAGATCGTCGACTGGTCGCGGCTCGAATCCGAGCAGATCCGGCAGAGCGGCCCCTCGGAGAGGTTGAAGCAGCGTTCGCAGAGCCCCACCCTCTCCTTCACCTCGCGGATAGCCGTCGCCAGGGCCGCCGCCTCCTCGTCGGGCGCCCGCAGGATGTGGAAGGCGAGCCGCTGCGCGGTCCGCTGCCCTATCCCGGGCAGCCGCGACAGCTCGGCGACGAGGCGCGAGAGCGGCGCCGGCCCCTCGCTGCTCACATTCCCGGGAGGCCCATTCCGCCGAGCCCCCCCGTGATGCCGCCCATCTTCGAGCCCGCCAGGTCCCGAGCGGCACGAAGCGCCTCATTGACCGCGGCCTGGACCATGTCGGCGAGCATCTCCGCCTCCTCGGGATCGACCGCTTCGGGATCGATGACGATCTCGCGCAGGGTCATGTCGCCGCCCATCTTGACCTTGACCATGCCACCGCCGGCGCTGGCCTCGACGACCTCGTTCTTCAGCTCCTGCTCGGCCTGTTGCATCTGCTCCTGCATCTGCTGCGCCTGTTTCATCAGGGCGTTCACGTCGAAGCCACCGGGGCCACCCCTCGCCATCAACCGACCTCCTCCGCGTCGAACTCGCTCTTAAGTCTCTCCACCAGCGCGGCATGGTCGGCCTCGGACTGGCTTTTCACCGGCGCCGCCTGCCCGCCACCCTCAGCGTCGAGTACGTCGTAAGTCGGAGTGAGGCGCTCGCCGAGGACGGCCTCGAAAGCCTCCGAGAGCTGCTCGCGCTTGTCTTTTCCCTCCGCCTTGCGCTTGTTGAAGGTGTGATCGCGCGGGAAGCCCACGGTCACCGTCCGCTCCCCGGCATCCACCGCGACCGGCCGCGCGCCGTCAAAAGAGGCAGCGAGGGCCGGCGCTGTCTCGTGCAACCTGTCGAGCACCGCCGGCCAGACCCTCGCTATCTCGCTCAAGTCGAGATCGCTGCGGCCCGCGGCTCCTGCCGCCGCAGGGGGTCCACCGCTCCCTCCGGGGGCTGAAGCTTCCTCAGGGGCGGTGCCCCCTACGACGCCGCCCGCGGGAGAATCGTCTTCCTCGACCGCCTCTGCCGCGGGAGGCGTGGGGCTGGGTTCCCCGCCCGCAGCTTGCGAGGACGGGGTGCCCTGCCCCGCGACAGGACCCGCGGGTCGGGCGGTCGCGTCCTGAGCCGGTACGGCATTTGGCGTCGGCGCACCGCCCCGCTCCAAGCGCTCGATGCGGCGGAGCAGCCCCTCGGTGCTCGGATCCAGGTCCGGGCGCGCGGCTTTCAAGAGAGCGATCTCGACCGCCATCCGCGCCTCGTCCCCCTCGCGCACGGCGGCCAGCGCCGCGGCCAGCTCGTCGATCGTCCGGACCAGCGCGGCGGGCCCGACCGCATCGGCCTGGGCGCGCAGCCGCTCGGCATCGGTGGCGGTGACGACGAACGCGTTCGGCACTTCACCGGTCGTCTGGGTGACGAGCAGGTGGCGCAGATGGGCGAGCAGGTCGCGTGCGAACTGCGACGGATCGCGGCCCGATCGGGCCATCTCCTCGACCGCCGTCAGCACCGCCTTGGGGTCTTCGGCGACGACCGCGTCGACGGCGCCGAAGAGCAGCTCCGCGTCGGCAGCGCCCAGCACCTCGAGGACGGCTTCGAGGGTTACCGCGTCGCCGCCGAAGGCGACGAGCTGATCGAGCGTGCCGAGCGCGTCGCGGAAGCTGCCCGAGGCGGCGCGGGCGATCATCGCCACGGCACCCTCCTCGATCTCGATCCCCTCGGCGTCGGCGACCCGCCGCAGTACCTCGGCGATCTGCTCGAGCGAGGGGCGCTGGAAGTCGAAGCGCTGGCAACGGTCGGCGATCGTCGCCATGACCTTGTGCGCCTCGGTCGTGGCAAGCACGAAGGCCGTGTGCGGCGGCGGCTCCTCGAGCGTCTTCAGGAAGGCGTTCCACGCCTCCTTGGTGAGCATGTGCGCCTCGTCGAGGATGTAGACCTTCCAGCGGCCGGCGGCGGGAGCGTAGGCGACCCGCTCGCGCAGATCGCGGACGTCGTCGACCGAGCGGTTGGATGCGGCGTCCATCTCGATCACGTCGATCGAGGTGCCGGCGGCGATCGTCGTGCACGATTCGCACTCGCCGCAGGGCGTCACGGTCGGCCCGCCGCGCTCGCAGTTGAGCGAGCGGGCGAGGATCTTCGCCATCGAGGTCTTGCCGGTGCCGCGCGAGCCGACGAAGAGGTACGCGTGGTGGACCTTGCCCTGCTCGACCGCGTTGCGCAGCGTGCGGACGACGTGCTGCTGGCCGACCACCTCGTCGAACGATCCGGGGCGGTGGCGGCGGTAGAGGGAGGTCGAGTCGCTCGGCGCGGGCACTGCGGCCAGTGTATCCGCGGCCGAGGTGGCGCCTTTTTCGGCCTATGGCCGAATGGAGCGCCACGTATAGCTGTAGGTTGCCGCGCGTGTCGACCCGGGCCCGCAACTGGCTGACGCCCGCCGCTTGGGTCGCGGCGGTGGCAGCGATTCTCCTGCTCCTCTTCCCGCGCGGCTTCCCCAACTACGACACGATCTACTCGCTCCTCTGGGGCCGCGAAATCGCAGAAGGCCTCAGCCCCGACCGGGGCGCTGCGCTGCCGCCCACCCCCCACCCGCTGAGCGAGCTGTTCGGGGCGGCGGTATCGCCGCTGGGCGAGGGCGCGATGGACGTGACGATGGTCGGCGCCTACGTCTCCCTGGGGCTGATCGGCTACCTCGTCTACCGACTCGGCTCGCTTTGGTTCGACCGCCCGATCGGCGCCGTCGCGGCGCTGATCGTGCTCACCCGCGCGCCCTACCTCTCGAACGGGCTGCGCGCCTACATCGACCTCCCCTACATCGCCCTCGTCCTCGGCGCCCTCCTCATCGAGACGCGCCGGCCACGCGCCGGCTGGCCGGTCCTCGCCCTCCTCGCCCTCGCCGGCCTCCTGCGCCCGGAGGCCTGGCTCTTCTCGTTCGCGTACCTGGCTTATCTAGCGATCGATTTCGAGCAGCTTTCCCTACGTCTCGGGCGGTTTCGCCGCAGTGACGAGGAGGAAAAGGCGGATGGGGTGTCTCTCGAACGGGCGGATACTCAAAACGCCGGCCTAATTAGGCCGGCGTTTGTCCGGGCGAGAGACACC
>DATABM010000015.1:0-1698 GCA_036259555.1 Solirubrobacterales bacterium | reverse complement strand
ACTTTCGCCTGAAGGCATGTCGATGGACGCGATCTCGATCCGCGGCGCCCGCGAGCACAACCTCAAGAACCTCGACCTCGAGATCCCGAGGAACCGCTTGGTGGTGATCACCGGCGTGTCGGGCTCGGGGAAGTCGTCGCTCGCCTTCGACACCCTCTTCGCCGAGGGGCAGCGGCGCTATGTCGAGAGCCTCTCCTCCTACGCCCGGCAGTTCCTCCAGCAGCTCGAGAAGCCCGACGTCGACTCGATCGACGGGCTGTCGCCGGCGATCTCGATCGAGCAGAAGTCGGTGTCGAAGAACCCGCGCTCCACGGTGGGCACGGTGACCGAGATCCACGACTACCTGCGCCTCCTCTACGCCTCGGTCGGGGTGCCGCACTGCCCGGAGTGCGGCAAGCCGATCCGCCCGCAGACGGTCCAGCAGATGGTGGACCGGGTGATGGCGATGCCCGAGGGCACCCGCCTGGTGCTCTACGCCCCCTACGTACGCGGCAAGAAGGGCGAGTACAAGAAGCAGCTCGCCCAGATGGCTCGCGAGGGCTTCGTGCGGGCGCGGGTGGACGGCCAGATCGTCGATCTGTCGTCCGAGCTGCCCGAGCTCGACAAGCAGAAGAAGCACGACGTCGACGTGACGATCGACCGGCTGGTGGTCAAGCCGGGGATCGAGAAGCGGCTCGCCGAGAGCCTGGAGACGGCGCTCAAGGTCGCCGGCGGGCTGGTGGTGCTGGCGCCCGAGGGCGCGCCGGAGGAGACCCTCTCCCGCAACTACGCCTGCCCGGACTGCGGCAGCGGCCTGACCGAGGTCACCCCGCGCCTCTTCTCCTTCAACAGCCCCTACGGCGCCTGCCCGACCTGCTCCGGCCTCGGCACGCTGATGGGCGTCGACTCCGAGAAGGTGATCGCCGACCCCGACCGCGGCATCGCCGCCGGCGCCATCGGCCCATGGCCGGCGGGCAACCGCTCGGCGCGCTACCGCATGCTCGAGACGCTCGCCGAGGAGATCGGCTTCTCGCTCCGCACCCCCTGGAAGAAGCTCCCCGAGGAGGTGCGCCGGATCGTGCTCCACGGCTCGGGCGACCGCGAGCTGACCTTCCGCTGGAAGGGCAAGCGCTCGAAGTGGGAGTGGCGGGGCACCTTCGAGGGCGTGGTGCCGTTCCTCGAGCGCCGCCACCGGGAGAGCGACTCGGCGGCGGTGCGCGAGGAGATCGAGCGCTACATGTCGGTCCACGGCTGCCCGGACTGCGGCGGCCGCCGGCTGCGCCGCGAGGCGCTCGGCGTGCTGGTCCACGGCCACCCGATCGACCGGCTGTCGGCGATGACGGTGGCAGACCTCGCCCGCCTCGTCCGCGGCCTGCCCCTCGACGGGCGCGAGCGGGCGATCGCCGGCAAGGTGGTGCAGGAGATCTCGGACCGCCTCGGCTTCCTCGACGCGGTGGGCGTCGGCTACCTCACCCTCGACCGCTCCTCGGCGACGCTCTCCGGCGGCGAGAGCCAGCGCATCCGCCTCGCCACCCAGATCGGCTCGAAGCTGATGGGCGTCCTCTACGTCCTCGACGAGCCCTCGATCGGCCTCCACCAGCGCGACAACGCGCGGCTGATCGACACCCTCCGCGGCATGCGCGACCTCGGCAACTCGGTGCTCGTCGTCGAGCACGACGAGGAGACCATCCGCGCCGCCGACTGGGTGCTCGACCTGGG
>DATABM010000014.1:0-6184 GCA_036259555.1 Solirubrobacterales bacterium | reverse complement strand
CGCTCCAGGTAGAGCGCAAAGCCCGCCGCGGGAAGGTCGACGCCGAATCGTTGCAGCAGGCGGTCGTAGCGGCCACCGCCGCCGAGGACGTGACCGAGCGCCGGGTCGTAGACCTCGAGGATCGCGCCGCTGTAGTAGCCGAGGTCGCGCAGCAGGCCGAGGTCGATCTGGACCCGCGAGGCGACGCCGCGCGCTTCCAGCGCCTCGTAGGTCTCGCCGATCCGCGCAGTCGCCCGCTCGACCGCGGCGCCGCCGAGCCCGCGTGCCCGCTCGAGCACCTCGCGGCCGCCGCGCATCTGCGAGAGCGCCAGGCAGGTGGCCGCCTGCTCGGCGCCGATCCCCTCGACCTCGGCCAGCGCCGCCTCCAGCCCAACCAGGTCGTGCGCCGCCAGTCGCCGCAGGACTCCTTCCCGTGTCTCCTCGTCCTCGACGCCCATCTCGTTGAGCAGCTGTCGGTAGAGGTCGGCGTCTCCGAGTCCGATCACGGCCCGGTCGAGGCCGGCCGCGTCGAGCGTCGCCGCCAGGACCTCGATCACCTCGACGGTCCCGTCCGGCGCCGAGGCCCCGATCAGCTCGATCCCAGCCTGACCGAACTCGCGCATCTGGCCACGCTGCGGCCTCACCGCCCGGTAGGCGTTGGCGACGTAGCAGAGGCGCAGCGGCGGCTCGGCGTTCGCGTAGCGATTGGCGACCAAACGCGCGATCGGCACGGTCATGTCGGTGCGCAGCGCCAGCAGGTCGCCACTCTCGTCGAAGAAGCGGTACGCGGTCGCCGCGGTTCGCCTGTCACCGCGCGCCAGGACCTCGTCGTACTCGATCGAGGGCGTCGTCACCTGACCGTATCCGCGCCCTTCGAAGACCTCGAGCAGCCCGAGCTGGAGCCTGCGCAGCTCGCGCATCTCGTCGGGCAGGACGTCCCGAGTGCCGGGAGGAATGGGATGTATCACCCGGCAGACCTTACGAGAGAAGCGACCGCCGACCCGCTAAGCGGGAACGCCTGAGGAGACGCGTTCAATTCGCGCGCCGAGGCCGCGCAGGCGCTCGTCGATCGCCTCGTAGCCGCGGTCGATCTGACGGATGTTGCCGATCTCCGAGACGCCGTCGGCGGCGAGTGCCGCGATGAGCATCGCCATGCCGGCGCGGATGTCGGGGCTCTCGACGCGTTCGCCGTGAAGACGGCTCGGACCGCTGACGATCGCCCGGTGGGGATCGCAGAGCGTGATCCGAGCGCCCATCGCGACCAGCTTGTCGACGAAGAAGAGGCGGTTCTCGAACATCTTCTCGAAGATCAGGATCTCGCCGTCCGCCTGCGTGGCCAGCGCCAGGGCAATCGACGTGAGGTCGGCCGGGAAGGCGGGCCACGGGCCGTCCTCGATCTTCGGGATCGCGTCGCCGACGTCGGCTTTGACCTGCAACCGCTGCTCTGGGGGCACGAGGATGTCGGCCCCTTCGATCTCCGATTCCAAACCGAGCCGGCGGAACTGTCGTCGCACCATCATCAGGTCGGCGGCGTCGACGTCTCGGATCCGCAGCTCTCCGCCGGTGGCGGCGGCGAGTGCCATGAAGCTGCCGACCTCGATGTGGTCGGGGGAGATCGCGTGCTCGGCGCCGCCGAGCCGGTCGCGACCGTGCACGGTCATCACGTTGGAGCCGATCCCCTCGACCTCAGCCCCCATCTTGGTCAGCAGCCGCGCCAGATCCTGCACATGAGGCTCGCAGGCGGCGTTGCCGATCGTCGTCGGGCCGGGCGTCAGGGCGGCCGCCATCAGCGCGTTCTCGGTTCCCATCACCGAGGGCTCGTCCATGAAGATCTGGCTGGGCCGCAGGCCACCTGGGGGGGCGCTCAGCTCGATCCAGCGGTCGCCCTCGACGCGGGCCCCGAGGTCGGCGAAGGCGTCGAGGTGGGCGTCGAGGCGGCGGCGTCCGATGAAGTCACCGCCCGGCGGCGGCATCCGCGCCTCGCCGAAGCGGGCGAGCAGCGGCCCGGCCAGGAGGAAGGAGGCGCGGATCCTCTCCGAGAGCTCCTCGTCCACCGTGACGTTGGAGACGCCCGCCGCGCGCAGGCGGACGCTGTTGTCGCCGACCCAGCCTGCCTCTACCCCGAGTCGCTCCAGCAGCGCGATCTGCGCTTCCGTGTCGCGGATGCGAGGCACGCGGTGCAGCAGCAGCTCGTCGTCGGTCAGCAGGCAGGCGGCGAGAATCGGGAGGGCGGCGTTCTTGTTGCCAGCGGCAATGACCTCTCCGGAGAGGGGCACACCGCCCTCGATGACGAATTTCTCCATCAGTTGGGTCGCTCCGCGCTCATGGCGGCTAGGGTAACGGCCGCGGTGGGACGGAGCGGAAAGATCGCGATCGGGCTGGTTCTCGTCTTTGCGGTGCTGCTCGGCCTCAACGCGCTCGTCACCGGCGCCGAAACCAGGTCGGCCGACGTCACGCGGCCCGACGGCCGCATCCTCGGCCTGCGCGGCGGCGAGCTGCAGGCCGTCGACCGCGGCCCGCGCGGGGCGTCGCCGGTCGTCCTCATCCACTGCTTCACCTGCGCGATCGACTGGTGGGACGGCATGATCCCCCGGCTCGAAGACGACCACCGTGTCGTCGCGCTCGACCTGCTCGGCCACGGAGGCTCCGAGAAGCCGAAGTCGGGCTATTCGATAGAGAGCCAGGCGGCCCTGGTCGCCGAGGCGCTCGGGCGGCTGGATGTGCGGGATGCGACGGTGGTTGGTCATTCCCTTGGTGGTCCGATCGCAGTGGCCCTGGCCGAGCGTTCCCCGCGGCTGGTCGACCGCCTGATCGTCATCGACACCGTTCCGGACCTCGACTACGGAGACGTCGGCTTCATCGGCGAGCTGCCCTTCCAACCGGTGATCGGCGAGGCGCTGTGGCGGGTCAAGCCAGAGTTCTCGATCCGCGACGGCCTCGAGATCGCCTTCGCCCCCGGCTTCGAGGTTCCCGACGAGTTCATCGAGGACGTGAGGCGGATGACCTACAGCGCCTACTCGGGCTCGCACGACGCCTTCGAGGAGTACACGGACGAGATGTCCATGCCCGAGCGCGTCGCGACGCTAGGGATACCGGCGCTGGCGATCATGGGCTCCGAGGAGCAGATCGCCGACGACCCACGCGCAGCGCTCGCCGCCTACGGAAAAGCCTCGGAGCGGATCAAGACGATCCTGATGCCTGGCGCCGGCCACTCGCCGAACGTCGAGCGGCCGTCCGAGACCGCCGCGATCGTCCTTCGCTTCGCGGCGAAAGCCGCGCGGGGCGCCCGTCGTTCCGAGCGCAGAAGGGGCAAAATGCAAGAACCGCTGCAGAAACACGATGCCGTCCGAAAGCGACCGTAAATTCGAACTCATGTTCGATTCGAGAAAAGAGATCGGCGATCGCGTGGCCGACGCGATCGACCTGACGATCGACTTCGCGACGCTCGGTGAGTACGGGCTCGAGGAGGTCGAGCGGCGACCGCTGGCCTGCGAGGCGCGGCATCGCGGCGGCCGGACGCGGAGCACCGGTGCCTGGAACGCCGCGATCGCCCGCTTCGCGACTCAGTCGTAGACGCCCAGCCGCCGCCCTGGCGCTGCTGGCGGCCGTGGCTGTCGCGATCGGCGCGGCGCTCAGCTGGCATTTCTCCTCTCGCGTGGTCGTGCCGGATCACTCTCCCTGGACCACCGACGTGGAGATTGTCCGCGTTGGTAATGGCCGCATCGAGCTCGAGCGCGAGGAGGCGACCGAGCAACCAGGGGTCTATGGCCTCACCTGGCATGGAGGACACGCAATCCTCGGTCCGATCGTCGCGATCTCAGATGAGACCGTGACGCGGCGCATCTCGGCCGTTCGCGGCTACCTGACGACCGACACGGACGCGGGCATTGATGGTCTGGTCTACACGGGCGACCCGGGCCAGGCGCTGGGCCTCCCCCACCGCGATGTCACGATCGACGGCGAGCTCGGCGACCTGCCGGCCTGGTTCGTCCCAGGCCGGAGCCGCACTTGGGCGATCGTCGTCCACGGCCACAACGGCAGCCGGCAAGACGGACTGGAGGTGGCTCCCGCCCTCCACCGCCTCGGCCTGCCGACGTTGCTCGTCTCCTACCGCAACGACCCGGGGGTCGAGCCGAGCCCCGACGGCTACCACCACCTGGGTCTGACGGAGTGGAGGGACGTAGATGCGGCCGCTCGCTACGCGATGCGCCGCGGCGCGGCTCGCCTCGTCCTCGTCGGGATCTCGATGGGCGGCGCGATCGTCGGGCGCTTCATGGCCGAATCGCGGGGCGCCGACAAGGTCGCCGCCTTGGTCCTCGACGCGCCGGTGGTCGACTGGCGGGAGACGCTCGAGTACAACTCCGCGGAGATGGGATTGCCGGAGATCGCGTCGTTGCCGTTGCGGTGGATGATCGACGCTCGGGTCGACATCGACTGGGAGGAGCTCGACTACGAAAGCCACCTCCAGGACTTCCGGTTGCCGATCCTCCTCTTCCACGGCGCCGCCGACGAGCTGGTGCCGGAGGAGAGCAGCGAGGAGCTGGCGCGTGCGCTGCCCGACCGCGTCGCCTACTTCGAGACCCCCGAGGCCGACCACGTTCAGGCCTGGAACGTCGATCCGCCGCTGTACGAGCGGCGGCTGACGCGCTTCCTGGCCGCTGCGCTCGCCGGGAAATGAGCCGACGGCGCAAGTTCGCCCTTGGGACGCTCCTCGCTCTCGCCGGCGTCCTCGCGCTCAACGCGATCGTCGTCAGCGGCGACACCGAGGGGCCCGAGATCACCGTCCCCGGCGGTCGCCTCCTCGACCTGCAGGGAGGCAGGCTTCAGGTGCTCGACCGCGGCCCGCGGAGCGACGCGGCGATCGTGCTCATCCACGGCTTCACCTGCTCGATCCGCTGGTGGGAGGCGACGATCCCGCCGTTGGAGGACCGCCACCGCGTAATCGCCGTCGACCTGCTCGGGCACGGCGGTTCCGAGAAGCCCGCGGACGGCTACTCGATGCAGGAACAGGCCCAGGTCGTGACGGCGGCGCTGGAGCGCCTCGGTGTCCGCCGGGCGACCGTCGTCGGCCACTCGCTTGGCGCCGTGGTCGCGATCGCGATGGCCGAATTGGCGCCGCGCCTGGTCGAGCGCATCGTCGTGCTCGATCAGGCCCCCGACAGCGACGGCTATGGCGCCGATCTGCCCCTGACGGCGGCGCTCACGTTTCAGCCGGTGATCGGCGAGGCGCTGTGGCGCCTGGCGCCGAATGCCTCGATCGAGGACGGTCTCTCCGTCGGCTTCGCGCCCGGCTACGACGTGCCGGACGAGTTCATCGACGACTTTCGCCGTCTCACCTACACGGCGTACGACGAGTCGGCGGCGGGCGAGTCCGAGTACACCGAGCAGGAGCCGCTCGACTCGCGCCTGCGCAGGATCGGCGTGCCCACGCTCGCGGTCTTCGGTGCCGAGGAGCAGATCTACGATCCCTGGGCTTCGCTCGCTGCGTACAGAACGGTTCCAGGCGTCAAGACCGCCCTGGTGCGAGGCGCCGGGCATTCGCCGAACGTGGAGCGGCCGGTGTCGACCGCGAAGCTGATCAGCCACTTTGCCCTGTCTTCAGGGCACGGTGGGAGGCTGCCAGCGGCGACGCGAGCCGGAGGAGCGGACAGGCGCACGAAAAAGGGCCGCCCCGAAGGGCGGCCCTAGTAAAGAACCGGCGGCGACCTACTCTCCCAGGAGGTTGCCCTCCAAGTACCATCGGCGCTGAGAGGCTTAACTGCTCTGTTCGGAATGGGAAGAGGTGTTTCCCTCTCGCTATGCGCCACCGGAGATCTTGCGAGACCGCGCCCCGGTGGAGCTTGAAAACCGCACAAGGCCAAGATGGGTAAATAAATCCGTCAAGCCCTCGACCCATTAGTACCGGTCGGCTGAGCGTGTCACCACACTTGCACCGCCGGCCTATCAACCTGGTGGTCTACCAGGGGTCTTACTCCCTCGAAGGGATGGGAGAGCTCATCTCGAGGACGGCTTCCCGCTTAGATGCCTTCAGCGGTTATCCGTTCCGTGCGTAGCTAACCTGCGGTGCCCTTGGCAGGACAACAGATACACCAGCGGCACGTTCATCCCGGTCCTCTCGTACTAGGGATGACTCCTCTCAACTCTCCAACGCCCACAGCAGATAGGGACCGAACTGTCTCACGACGTTCTGAACCCAGCTCGCGTA
>DATABM010000013.1:0-21127 GCA_036259555.1 Solirubrobacterales bacterium | reverse complement strand
TCGCCGAGCGGGTCGAGGGGCTGCGGGAAGAGGCCAGAGCGGCGGTCGAGCGGTTGGCGGAGATCCAGGCGCGGCTGGAGCGGGCCCGCGACGCGATCGCCGTCGAGGAGCGCCGGGCGGAGAAGGCGAGCGAAGAGGCGGCCGCACGCTTCGCCGAGCTGAAAGCGGCGCAGGCCGAGCGCCAGGAAGCGCTCGACGCCCTGCAGTCGCGTGAGGCGGCGCTCAGCGACAACCTCGCTTCGATCTCCGAACAGATCGCCGAAGCGGGTGGCACGCCGCCGGCCTCGGCGCCGGCGCCGCTCACCCCCGGCCAGGAAGCGGAGTACATCTCCGAAAGCCAGGCCAGCGTACCGGCCGCGGCGCCGCCGGCGGTCAAGGCGGCGATCGAAGCGGCCAACGCGATCGCCACGACTCCCTACGTCTGGGGCGGCGGACACGGCTCCTTCGAATCGTCGGGTTACGACTGCTCGGGCGCGGTCAGCTACGCGCTGCACGGCGGCGGCTTCCTCGACAGCCCGCTCGACTCGACCGGCCTCACCACCTGGGGCGAACCCGGTCCCGGCCAGTGGATCACTGTCTACGGCAACGCCGGCCACGCCTGGATGACCATCGCCGGCCTCGCCTTCGACACCTCAGGCGGCGCCGGCCCCCGCTGGCACCCAGCCCCCGTCAGCTCCACCGAAGGCTTCATCGCTCGCCACCCAGCCGGCTACTAGGCCCTACCACTCAGCTTCGGGGCAGGCCAGTCCCAGTAGGGCCGGAACGTCTTGTACTTTTTGCGGGATTCGGCTGGCGGACAGCCCGTAACGGTCTTCGCAAAAAGTTAAGTGGAAGTCCTACTGGGACTGGCCTCCACCGCCCGCCCTTCCTTCTGCCAAGTCCCGACGCCGCCCCGGGCGACGTGCATGACCCCCTCGAAGCCCTCGCGCTGGAGCACCGAGGCGGCCAGGCCGCTGCGCGCGCCCGCCTTGCAGATCGTGGCGATCGGCCGGTCGCGGGGCAGCTCGTCGAGTCGCTTGGGCAGGTCGCCGAAGGGGATGTGAAGCGAGTCCGGGATGTGTCCGTCGGCGAACTCCTCGTCGCGGCGCACGTCGAGGACGAGCGGCGCCTTGCCGTCTTCGCGCGCCCGGGTTCCGTCCAGACGCTCTGCCAAGTCGTCCGGCCCGATCGCCTCGATTCGCTCCACCGGTCGTTCCTCGGCACGCCAGGCCGACATGCCGCCGCCGAGGAAGCCGCGCACCCGCAGCCCGACCGCGGCGAGCAGCTCCGCGGCGTGCAGCTCGTTGCCGTCGGAGGCGGCGACGATCACGACTTCCTTCTCGGGCGGCACAACCTGCGCGACCTTGGTCGCGAACCCGGTGTCGTAGGCGGAGGCGCTGATCGCGCCCGGGATGTGCGCCTCGTCGAACTGCTCGTTGGTGCGGGAGTCGACCGCCACCGCGCCCTTGGCGATCGCCGCCTCGAACGCGACCGGCGAGAGTCGCGTCGGCGCCCCCACCGACTCGACCAGCGGACCCCGGTTCAGCGCGACAATGTGCTCGACGTTGGGAGGTCGCTCGCCGATGCTGCCGACGGCGTCCTCGACGAACGCCGCCTCGTCGCCGATCGCCAGCGCCCGGTTGTGGCGCCGCTCGAAGCCAATCGTCGACGACGTCTTCAGGTCGATTCCGGAGCTGCCGCAGAGCGAGCCGCCGAGGTGCCCCGGCCAGACCTCGACATCGTCGGGAAGCACCAGCAGCCGCTCGTGCAGTGAGCGGAAGATCTTGGCGGCGCCCTCGCGCGGCTCGATCGCCAGGTCGGGACGCGCCACGTCGCCGACGAAGAGGGAGTCGCCGCTCAGCACCGCGACCGGGTCGCCGCCATGCCCCGGATCGCGCAGCAGGAAGCAGGTGTGCTCGGGCCGGTGGCCGGGCGTGTGGACCGCCTCGACGATCGCCGCCTCGCCCAGCTCGAGCGTCCAGCCGTCGTCGAAGCCCTCGTGCTCGTACTCGGCCTCGGCCAGGCGGTTGACGTGGATCGTCGCTCCGGTCGCCCGCGCCAGCCTGCCGTGGCCGGAAACATGATCGGCGTGGTTGTGGGTCTCCAGCACGTGCTCGATGCGGACGCCGTGCAGGCGGCTCAAGTGCAGATAGGGGTCGATGTCCCACTGGGGATCGACGACGAGCGCCCTGCCCGAGCCCGGGTCGCCGACCAAGTAGGAGGCGCAGCCGAGGTCCTCGTGGATGATCTGGCGGAAGAGCATTTCGGCGGTGCGGCGTGCCCTGCGCGCTCGACGGGCTACCGTTCGGTCAGGGTACCGCCACGGGAAGGAGCGGCATGAGCGTCAACGAGGAGACCAGCCTGGAGCGTCAGCTCGACGCGTTGCTCGAGGTCGAGCGCTTCGAGCCGCCCGCTGGCTTCCGTGCCGAAGCGCTGGTCGGCGACCGCGCCGTATACGAAGAGGCTGGCGCCGACCCGGACGCCTGGTGGCTGCGCCAGGCGCGCACCCTGCTCGACTGGATCGACGAGCCGACCGAGGCTCTTGACGACGCCAACCCGCCCTTCTACAAGTGGTTCGCCGACGGTCGCCTCAACGCCTCGGCCAACTGCCTCGACCGCCACGTCGAGGCCGGCCATGGCGGGCGGGTGGCCTACCACTGGCGCGGCGAGGAGGGGGAGGAGCGCGACGTCACCTACGCCGAGCTGCTCGCCGACACGCAGCGCTTCGCCAACGCGCTGCGCGAGCGCGGCATCGGCCGCGGCGACGTCGTCGGGATCTACCTGCCGATGATCCCCCAGGTCGTCGTCGCGATGATGGCCTGCGCGCGGATCGGCGCCGTCCACAACGTCGTCTTCGGCGGCTTCTCGGCCGAGGCGGTGCGCGAGCGGATGGAGTTCTCCGAGGCGAAGGCGCTGGTGACCGTCGACGGCGCCCGCCGCAAGGGCGCCACGGCCGCCGTCAAGGCGCGGGTCGACGAGGCGATCGACGCGGTCGCCTCAGTCGAGACGATCTTCGTCGTCCGCCATACCGGCGAGGCGTGCGAGATGCGCGAAGGCCGCGACGTCTGGTTCGAGGAGGCGATGGAGGCGGCGGCGCCCGAGTGCCCGCCGGAGGCGATGGGCGCCGAGGACCCGCTCTTCATCCTCTACACCTCGGGCTCGACCGCGAAGCCGAAGGGGATCCTGCACACGACCGGCGGCTACCTGACCGGCGTCGCCTGGACCCACCGCCACGTCTTCGACCTGCGGCCCGAGGACGACGTCTACTGGTGCGCGGCCGACGTCGGCTGGGTCACCGGCCATTCCTACATCGTCTACGGACCGCTCCTCAACGGCGCCAGCAGCGTCATGTACGAGGGGGCGCCCGACTACCCGGCGAAGGACGTCTGGTGGGAGCTGGTCGAGCGCTACGGCGTCACCATCCTCTACACGGCGCCGACCGCGATCCGCGCCTGCATGAAGTGGGGGCCACAGCACCCCGAATCGCACAACCTCTCCTCGCTGCGGCTGCTCGGCTCGGTCGGCGAGCCGATCAACCCGAAGGCTTGGCTCTGGTACCACAAGGTCGTCGGCGGCGAACGCTGCCCGATCGTCGACACCTGGTGGCAGACGGAGACCGGCCAGATCATGATCTCGCCGCTGCCCGGCGCCGTCGCCACCAAGCCGGGCTCGGCGACGCTGCCGCTCCCCGGCATCGAGGCCGCCGTCGTCGACGAGCGGGGCGAGCCGGTCGAGGGGCGCGAGGGGCTGCTGGTGCTGCGCCGCCCCTGGCCCGGCATGCTGCGCACTCTCTATAAGGAGGAGGAGCGCTTCGTCTCCACCTACTTCGAGCGCTTTGGGCCGCGCACCTACCTGGTCGGCGACGCGGCCCGGCGCGACGAGGACGGCTACTTCTGGGTGCTGGGACGGATCGACGACGTCATCAACGTCTCCGGACACCGGCTCTCGACCGCCGAGGTCGAGTCGGCGATCGTCTCCCATCCGAAAGTCGCGGAGGCCGCCGTGATCGGCCAGACCGACGCCGACACGGGCCAGGCGATCTGTGCCTTCGTCACCCTCGAAGGCGACCTCGACGGCAGCGACGAATTGGTGACCGAGCTGCGCGATCACGTCGCCGGCAAGATCGGCAAACTGGCCCGCCCCAAGCGCGTCGTCTGGGCCGGCGACTTGCCGAAGACCCGCTCCGGCAAGATCATGCGCCGCCTGCTGCGCGATATCGCCGAGGGCCGCGAGCTGGGCGACGTGACGACGCTCCGCGACCCGGCCGTAATGGGCGAGCTGGAGCGCAAGATCGACGCACGGCGCGCCGAGGAAGGCTGACCCGCCGTTAGTTGAGCACCCTATGGGTGTCTAACTACCGGCGGGTCGCGCTCGCGCTCCGACCCTTCTTTCAGCTCCCTCCGATAGGAGTGGTTTGATAAGCTAATTACCCAGGCTAACTATGACCGACCTCGCGTCTGAGAAGAAGTCGCCCGCACCGCCCGAGCTGACCGAATCGGCCGCCCGGCTGCGCATGGCCATCGTCCGCACGGCGCGGCACCTGCGGCAGGAGGCGGCGAGCGCCGCCGGCGGCACCGAGCTGTCCCCGACCGCCGCGGCGGCGCTGGCGACGGTCGAGCGGCACGGGCCGCTGACGCCGAGCGAGCTGGCCGAGGTCGAGCGGGTCAAGCGGCCGACCGCGACCCGCACGCTGCGCCTGCTGGTCGACGCCGGCCTGGTCGACCGCGCGCCCGATCCAGACGACCGGCGCAGCGCCCTGGTCAGCATCAGCGCCGCGGGGCGCGATCGCCTGCGCCGTCTACGCGGTCGCAAGAACGCCTACCTGGCACAGCGCATGCGCGAGCTGCCGCCCGAGGACGTCGCAGCGCTCGAGCGCGCCGCCGCGATTCTCGAGGAGCTGCTCGAGGCGCCGGCGGGCGTGCCCCCGGGAACGCGCCGATGAGCGCCGCCGTGAGGCGCAGCTTCGACTCCCTGCACGTCCCAAACTACCGCCGCTACTTCGCGGGGCAGATCGTCTCGGTCTCCGGCAACTGGATGCAGATGGTGGCCGAGATCTGGCTCGTCCTCGAGCTGACCGAAAGCGGCTTCGCGGTAGGCGCCACGACTGCGCTCCAGTTCCTGCCGATCCTCCTCTTCGGCGCCTGGGGCGGGGTGCTCGCCGACCGCTTCGCCAAGCGCCGGCTGCTGATGGTCACCCAGGCGCTGATGGCGCTGCCGGCGCTCGCCCTCTTTGCGGTGACCGTGAGCGGCACGGTGGTGCCCTGGATGGTCTTCGTCGTCGCCTTCGCGCGCGGCACGGTCAACGCGGTGGACAACCCGACCCGGCAGGCGTTCGCGATCGAGATGGTCGGCGCCGAGCGGCTCGTCAACGCGGTAAGCCTCAACAGCGTCCTGATCCACGCCTCGCGGCTGATCGGCCCGGCGATCGCCGGGGTCGTGATCGCAACGGCCGGCGTCGCACCCTGCTTCGCGGTCAACGTCGTCACCTTCGGCGCGATGGTCGTCGCCCTGTGGCGGATGGAGCCGGCGCAGTTGCAGACCCCGCCCCGGGCCGGCCACGAGCCCGGCGCCGTGCGCGCCGCGCTGCGCTACGTGCGCGGCACGCCGGAGCTGGCCGTGCCGCTGGCCCTGATGGCGCTGGTCGGCACGTTCGGCCTCAACTTCCAGGCGATCCTGCCGCTGCTCGCCCGCTTCAGCTTCGACGGGGGCGCCTCCGCCTACGCGACCCTGGTCGCGGCGATGGGCGCGGGCTCCGTCGTCGGCGCTCTTGCCACCGGTGCCCACGGCCGCACCGACGCGCGCCTGATCGCAGGTTCGGCGCTCGCCTTCGGGCTGCTGGCGGTGCTTGCTGCGACGATGCCGAGCCTGGCGCTGGAGGTGCCGATCGTCGCCATGCTGGGCGCCGCCGCAGTGACCTTCGCCGCAGCGATCAACTCCTCGTTGCAGCTCTCGGTCGAGCCGCACATGCGCGGCCGCGTGATGGCGCTCTACTCGGTCGTATTCCTCGGCTCGACGCCGATCGGGGCGCCGCTCGCCGGCTGGCTCTCGGAGGCCTACGACCCGCGTGTCGCGCTGCTGTTGGCCGCCAGCTCCGGGCTGGCCGCGGCCTGGGCGGCCCGCGTCACGCTCGGCCGCCGTCAGGCCGGGGCGATGCCGAGCCGCCGCGCCCGTTCCGCGGCCTGAGCGACGATTTCCGCGGCGCCCTCGACGACGCCGCCGCGCATCAGGACGCGGCCCGCGACGACCGTCGTGTCGACCACCGAGCCCGTCGCGGCGTAGACGAGGTCGCTCGCCAGGTCGCCGACCCCGATCTCGTGGGCGTCGCGACGCAGCAACAGGAAGTCGGCCGGCGCTCCGACCCTCAGCGGGCGCCCGGCGGCGCCGAGCAGCGGCGCCCGGGCGCCGTTGGCGATCGCCACCGCCTCCGGCGCCGGAAGCACGGTCGCGTCGCCGGCGGCGTGGCGCTGGATCAGCGCGAACGCCTTCAGGTCGGCGAGCAGGTCGAGCGAGTCGTTGGAGCCGGCGCCGTCGGTGCCGAGGGCCACCGGGATGCCCGCCTCGCGCGCCGCCGGGTAGGGGAAGACGCCGCCCACCGCGAGCTTCATGTTCGCCACCGGGTTGGTGACGACGGTGCAGCCGCGCGCCGCGATGAGCTCCAGCTCCTCGCGGTCGAGCCAGACGCCATGGGCCAGCAGGGTGCGCTCGCCGAGCAGGCCCAACCGGTCGAGGTAGAAGGCGGGGCGCACACCGTGCCCGGCGACGCAGTCCTTCACCTCGCCTTCCGTCTCGGAGATGTGGATGTGGATGGGCAGCTCGCGCGCGCTCGACTGCTCGCCGACCCAGCGCAGCAGCCCTTCGCTGACCGCGTAGATGGAATGGGGGGCGATGGCGCGGCCGATCCGATCCCCGAACCCGTCGAGCGCCTCCAGGTCGCTCAGCACGGTCGCCCGCATCTCCTCGGTCCTGCCGTCGAGGTCGAAGAGCGGCCCGCCGATCGTCGCTCGCAGTCCCGCATCCTCTACCGCACGCGCCGTCGCCGTCGGCTGCCAGTACATGTCCCAAAAGCGCGCCGTGCCGGTGCGGATCATCTCCAGGCAGGCCAGCCTCACGCCCCAGTAGACGTCGTCGGCGTCGAGCCGCTCCTCGACCGGCCAGACCTTCTCGCGCAGCCAGCGCATCAGCGGCAGGTCGCCGCCGTAGCCGCGGAAGAGGGTCATCGCGGCGTGGGTGTGCCCGTTGACCAGTGCGGGGACGAGCGGCGCGCCGTCCGCGTCGATCGTCTCGTCACCCGGTAGCGGTTCGACCTCGGGGCCGATCGCCGCGATGACACCGCCCTCGGAGCGCACGCCGACCGACTCGCCCTCGAGCAGCGCGCCGCTGACGGCAAGCGCACTCACGCTCCCCGCCCCCCGCACGTGCCGTACCTGGAGTGCCCATATGGGCGCCGGAGGCGCGGCACGTCGGTCATCCCGTCAATCCCGGCAGGACGGCGGCGAGCCCCTCACGCAGCCGCGCTGCGTTCGCCGCGCGGTCGCTTTCGAGCTCCTCGATGGTGAGCGGGCGCGCCCCGACCCCGTTCGCCATGTTGTCGACGATGCAGACCGCGGCGTAGGGCAGGCCGAGCTCGGCCGCCACCACACACTCGGCCGCCAGGGTCATCCCGACCACGTCGGCGTGCGCCGCCATCAGCCGGATCTCGGCAGGCGTCTCGAAGCGCGGCCCGTTCGTCTGCCAGTAGATCCCGCCGTCGTGCAGCCCCCCGGGCACTGCCACCTCCCAGGCGGCGAGGACCTCGGACCGCCAGGCATCGTCGAAACCGGGCGTCGTGTGTGCACGTGCGTCGTCCAGGGTCGTCGCCAGCAGTTGCAGGGCGATGAAGTCGTCCGGGCAGACGAACGAGCCGACCTCGATCTCGGCGCGCAGCGAGCCGACCGAGCCGATCGCCAGCACTCGGTCGCAGCCGGCGTCGGCGAGCGAGCGCAGGTTGGCGGCATGGTCGATCCGGTGCGGCAGCACGTAGCTGTCGGCGCCGTGGCGCTGCAGGACCACCGCGCCGGCCGACTCCGCGGCGCGCGCGACCTCGGCCCCGCTGGTCCCGATGGCGTTCGAGCCGAGGATCACGCCCAAGCGTCCCACGCCGGCGATCCTATGCGGCGACTATCGTGCCGCCATGGCCGACCGCCCCGGCAAGGGAGAGGAGACCGAGAAGGAACGGCTCGACCGCAACCTCGGCGAGCTCCTGCAGGAGCTTCGCGTCGCCCTCCCAGGGGTGCAGGTCCTCTTCGCCTTCCTGCTCGCCGTGCCGTTCCAGCAGGGCTTCAAAGACGGGATAACGCCCTTCCAGGAGAAGGTCTACTTCGTCACCCTGCTGCTCACCGCGATCTCGGCGGCGCTCCTCATCTCGCCCACCGCCTACCACCGGATGAACTTCCGGCGCCAGGAGAAGAAGCACATGATCTTCGTCGCCAACCGGCTGGCGATCGCCGGCATCGGCTGCCTGGCGCTGGCGATGACGGGCGCGATCATGCTGATCACCGACGTCCTCTTCGGCACGACGGCGACGGCGATCTTCAGCGCCCTCGCGCTTGCCATGTTCGCGGTGCTCTGGGGGCTGCTGCCGCTGCGCCGCAGACTCCAGTCCAGCAAGCAGGACTGAGGTGCTCCGCTAACCGCCGCCGTCGACGCCGCCGCGCGCCCAGGCGGCGCGCTGGCCCCAGAGGCGGGCCATCTCGTCGGCGAAGCGGTCGACCAACGGCAGGTCGGGCGCGCGGCGAAAGAGCATTTCCAGGTCCAGCTCCCAGACGAAGATCTTCAGGTCGAGGGAGACCGGGAGCTCGGCGTCCACATCCTCTCCCTTCACGGCATAGGCCTCGCGCAGCGTTTCGACGTTGGCGGTCTTGTCGGCGGTGAAGACGGCATGCACCTCATGCCCCGCCGCGGCGATGCGCTCGCGCTGCTCCTCCTTGCGCGCCTCGTAGGGGTCGATCGTCTCGCTTTCTGTCAAGACCCCGACCAGGTCGGCCACCTCGTTGCCGATGCGGTTCCTCAGCTCGTCCAGGGCGACGTCGGTGTGCTCGACGACGTCGTGCAGAAGGCCGGCTGCGACGACCTCGTCCCCAAACCCCTCCTCGGCCAGGTGCTCAGCCACCGCGATCGGGTGCTCGATGAAGGGAAGCTCGCCGCTGCCGGTCTTGCGGACCTGCCCGGCGTGCGCCTCGCGCGCCAGGGACAGGGCGCTGCGAACCAGCTCGGAGCGCTCGGCCGCCGCCTCGATCCGTGGAGCGGAGGACATCCACGATCGAGGGTAGCGCCGATTGGATAAAAAACCTAACCCGGTCGTACCGAATCAGGACAAGGTGGCTGTCAGGCCGCCTGGACCGCGCTCTTCGGCGGAAGCTCCTGCGCTCCTGGCTCGTACTCCGCGCCCTCGACACCCAGCTCGACCTGCTCCGGCCGGCCGCCGCCGGCCATCCAGCGTTCGTTCGCTTCGCTGCCGAGGCGGTCGAGCTGCTCGTCGGAGTGCAGCGGATCGTGGTGGAAGAGGACGGTGCGCTCGGGGCCGGTCCGCCGCGCGAAGGCGAGCGCGTGGGAAAGGGAGGAGTGACCCCAGCCGAGGTGGTCGGGGTACTCGGCGTCGGCGTACTGCCCGTCGTGGATGAGCAGCGAAGCGTCGCGGGCCAGCGCGAAGCCGGAAATCCAGTCCTCGTCGAGCGTGTCGATGTCCGCGCCCAGGGCGGGCTCGTGATCGGGGATGTAGGCGAGCGAGGACTCGCCGTCGTCTATGCGGTATCCGAGCGTAGGGCCGCGGTGGGCGACGGAGGCCGCGCGGATCCGCGCCGGGCCGATCTCCCACTCCGCCTCCGGCGTGTGCCGGAAGGAGACGTCGCAGGGCAGCTCGCGCACCTCGACCGGCGAGAGCGGCGCCGAGATGTAGCGCGCGATGCGATCGCGCAGGGAGGCCTCGGGGGAGGCCGGGCCCCAGATGACGATCTCGGTCTGCGGCCGGAAGGCGGGCGCGAAGAAGACGAGCCCCTGGATGTGATCGAGGTGGAGGTGAGTGAGGAGGATGTGCAGCCGGGTCGGCTCGTCGGGGAGCGCCAGGCCGAGGTTGCGGATGCCGGTGCCTGCGTCGAGCGCCAGCAGCGAGCCGTCGGAGAGGGTGACGCCCACGCAGGAGGTGTTGCCGCCGTAGCGGATCGTCTGCGGCCCTGGGGAGGGGACCGACCCGCGAGTTCCCCAGAGCTTGACCTTCACTGGGCGGCCGCTCCGTTCGACGCGCCGGGTCCGGTCCCGTTCTCCGCGCAGGGCCAGAAGACCGCTATCGCGCCCCGGCTGCCATGCGGCGTGAGGATCGGGAAGGCGGAGGCCTCGACGGTGTGGCAGGTGCCGTCCGTGGAGCGGATCTCGAAGTCGCCGTGCGCCGGCCGACCGTTGCGCACCGCGACGACGAGCGGCAGCTCGTCGTAGGGGATCGGTTTGCCGCCGTCGTCGAACGGACCGAACATCGAGCCCCATTCGTCCGGACCGACCGTTCCGACCTCCTCGAAGCGTTTGCCCAACAGCATCCCCGCGGCCTCGTTGTAGAAGATCAAAAGACCGCCCTCGTCGACCAAAAAGGCCGGCGTCGACAGCGCCGACATCAGGTTCCTGGCGAGGATCAGCTCGAGGGGCCTCTGGGACACGGAAGACACTTTAGTTCGTTCTGTTCGGCACTAGATTCTGGATCTGGCGCTACGACCGGCATTGCGGCCCCTGCCTCCGCTACCCGCCGTCTAACAATCGGGGGCCGGAGGGGTCAGGTGCGTGACTTTGGTCACCCAGGCCTTCTACCCGACCGGCGCTAGAGCGAGGCGAGCAAAATCTCGCTCAGCTCCGGCTCGAGCTCGCGCAGCCTGCGGGCCTCGCCGTTCGCCGCTCGGGTGGCGACGAGCGCCAGGGACGCCCCGACCAGGCGGCGCTCCAGACCGGGCAGCGGTGTCGCCGTTCCCGGCTCGAGGATGTTGCGGAGCATGCCGCTCAGCCGCTCGAGGAGCTCTCGCCGAGCCGCTGCGAGCGAGGTGACCTGAGGCGGCGGCTCGGAGCTGAGCAGGCGGGCTACCGCCGGCTCTGCTGCAAGGAAGGACAGGGCGGCGGCGATGCCCGTCCGGGCCCGCGCGCGCCGGTCGGCGCCGGCCGCCGCGCAGGCGCTTTCGATCGTGCCGCACAGCCGCGCCGCCTCGACCTCGTAGGCCGCGAGCAGGCAGGCCCAGAGGTCCTCGAAGTGCTGATAGAAGGTGCGGCTGGAGACCGCCGCGAGCTCGGTGACCCGAACGGTGGTGAGTCGGCCGTAGCCCTGCTCGTCGAGCGCCTTCGCCGCCGCCTCCAGCAGACGGTGGCGCTGGTGGGCTCTGACGACGTCGTCGGGAAGGCCGTGCCGGCCGGGGGGGAGGCGGGGCGGCGCCATCGTCGCCGTCCCGCCGTCGGTCTGGGGCGGGTCGGGAACCAGGCGCAGCTCGGCCACGGTTACCTCGCTTCCTCGAAGGCGCGGTCGGCGGCGTCGCGGCCGAAGTAGGAGCCGACGACGAAGTGGATCAGCTCGGGCAGGGTGTCCCAGACGCGCTCCGGATCCCCCGCGGTCAGCGCCTCGCAGACGGCGGCCTCGATGCCGCCGACGACGAAGCCGGCGGTCGACTCCGGTGGCGCCTCGTCGGGGTCGAGGTCGGCGCGGACGCTGTCGATCGCCGCGGCGAGCCGCTCGGTCGCCGCCTCGTGCCGGGCGAGCGCCGGCTCGCCGGCGATCTGCACCTCGACGAATAGAGCGCGCGCGATCGCCGGCTGCTCGCTGACGAACCGGAAGAGGGCGACCAGGGCGGCGCGGACGCCCGCCTCCCAGCCCGGCACGCTCGCCGCCGCCTCGAGGAGTCCGACGCAGAGCCGGTCGATCCAGGTCGCGTAGGCCTTGGCGAAGCAGTCCTCCTTGCTCTCGAAGTGGCGGTAGAACTGGACCCGGTGCCAGCCGCTGCGCTCGAGGATCGCGCGGACCGACGTCTCGCGGTAGCCGAGCTCGCCGACCGCGACGAGCGCTCCTTCCAGCGCGCCGTCCAGGGTCTCCGTGTCCGGGCCGTTCGCCGCACTGCTCGTCTCCCGCGGAGCGATCGCCTCTCGCGCTGGTAGCGGATCGGGTGGCATCGGCCAATAGAAACTACTCCTTTTTCGCCAGATATGAAAGCCTTTTCAAGTCGGCTACTCTGGCTTCATGCAGTACCTCTCGCAGCGATTGGCCGCGAGGCCGGCTCCGATGTCGGTAGAGGCCCGACCCGGGCGACCACCCGCCGGGCGGCAACGCAACCGAATCCTCGACGCGGCCGAGCGGCTGATCGGGGAAGGCGGCTGTGCGGCCACGTCGATCGAAGCGATCGTCGCGCGAGCCGGCGTCTCCACCGTCACCTTCTACGAGCATTTCGCCGACAAGGAAGCCTGCTTCGTCGCCGCCTTGGACCGGGCCGTCGAGGAGGGCGCCGAGGCGCTTGGGGCGGCGGCGGCCGCCGCGGGGGAGGCGGGCGGAGGCTGGCTCGATCGAGCCCGGGCCGCGCTGAGCGCGCTGCTGGCGGCGATCGAGACCGAGCCGGACCGCGCCCGTCTCTGCCTGCTGGAGGCGCCGTCCGGAAGCCCGGGCCTGCGGGCGCGCTACGAAGCGGCGGTCGATCGCGCCGCGGCGGAGCTGCGCCGCGGCCGCCTCCTCGATTCGGCGCCGCGTGACCTGCCGGACACGTTGGAGGAGGCGGCGGTGGGAAGCGTGGCCTGGCTGTTGCGCGAGCGGCTGGAGCGGGGTGGGGCGGGGGAAGCGGAAGACCTGCTGGAGCAGGTGACCGAAGTCGCCCTCGATCCGTTCCGCGGGCGTGGCTGAAGCGGCGCGAAAAGCCTCCCCGGCCGCGGCAGAGGAGCTGCGACTGCCTCCCGGTCGTCACGGCCTGCCTCGCGCCTACGTCGCGGAGAACCAGCGCGAACGGATTCTCAACGGCGTCGTCGAGGCGGTCGGTGAGCACGGCTACGAGGGAACGACCATCGCTCGCATCGTCGAGGCGGCCGGCATCTCGCGCCGCACCTTCTACGAGCATTTCGAGGGCAAGGAGGACTGCTTCCTGGCCGCCTACGACATGATCGACGCGCACGTCCGTGAGGCGATGCTCGCCGCACCCGGCGCTGCGGCGCCGTGGCCGGAGCGGGTGGCGCCCCGCCTCGCCGCCCTGCTCGACGTCCTCGCCCGCGACGCCGTGGTGACGCGCTGCTACCTCGCCGAGCCGCTCGCGGCCGGGGGCGAAGTCTCGGCCCGTTACCGCGAGGCGATGCGGCTGCTGGCGACGACGCTGCGTTCCGAGCCACCGCCGTCGGACCACGACCTCGAGGTGCGCGATCGGGTCACGATGGGCGGAGTGACCACCTTGCTCCTCCGCCGCCTCAACGCGGGCGCCATCGACCGCCTTCCCGAGCTTCTCCCCGACCTGGTCGAGCTCGTCCTCGCGCCCTACACGGGCCGCGAAGAGGCCAAGCGCCTCGCCCGCGACGCGGCCTGAGCGGCCTCGTCGCACGCTGTCCGTATCAGGCTCCCAGAGCCGCAACCCATCGATTCAAAAACTTCTCCTTGCATTTGTAAACCAGATCTTTTATCCTCTCTGAGGTCGCCGTCCAGGGAGGGGGGCGATGAGCACCAGAAACGAGCTTCGAGGGCCGCACAGGGGCGGCCGGCAGAGGGGCTCACGGGACAAGGAGAGAGATTTGATGTTCTCGTCATTCCGCAACCGCTTCGGGATTCCGGGCGTGATCTCCGTGATCGCCCTCGTCTTCGCGATGCTCGGCGGCGCCTACGCCGCCAACGACTCAGGTGGAGACGGCTCGAAGGCGAGCGCCTCCGCCAAGAAAGGCAAAAAAGGACAGAGAGGGCCGAGAGGCCCCCGCGGCGCGCAGGGGCCCGCAGGCCCGCAGGGGCCGGCAGGACCCGCCGGCGCCAAGGGCGACGCCGGCGCGAACGGCGCCAACGGCAAAGACGGAGCTCCGGGGCTTCAGGGCCTCAAAGGCGCAACCGGACCCACCGGTTCGACTGGTGCCACCGGGGTGACCGGTCCCGAAGGTTCGGAGGGCTCGCCCTGGACTGCGGGCGGGACTCTGCCGAGCGAAGAGACGCTGACCGGGGCATGGGCCTTCTTCGAAATCGGCGAAGAACGTCAGGTCCACACCGACATCTCGTTCCCGATCCCGCTCGCCTCGCAACTGTCCGGCGCGCAGGTCCACGCGATCGGCGTCGGCCAACCCGCGCCCACCGGCTGCACCGGGGGCACGGTCGCGGACCCGAAAGCGGACCCGGGCCACCTCTGCGTGTACGCGGCTGCCCTGGAAGGCGCGAATTACTCGCATCTGATCGTCCCCCAGCTCCCGTCGATCATGAAAATCCTCATCAGCGAGGGCGAAGGTGCCTCGAAAAGCGGCGCCGTCCTGCGCTTCCTGATCCCCCAAAACAGTCCGGCAGGTTTCGGTCGCGGCTCCTGGGCCGTCACCGCACCGTAGGTCGAGGGGGGCTGAGCCCATTGGCTGAGGACAGGAGCGACTCGCCGAGCGCTCCTGTCCTCCTACAGCAAGGCAAGGAAATGAACGGTCTGTCCACATCCTCGTCCCACCGCTATGCGAAGGGCATGTCTACGGCGGCTTTTCGCCAAGGAGCAAGGCTCTTCCGCGGGCTGTCAATCCTCATCGCGGGGCTCCTCGTTCTCGCGCTTTCGCCTGCGAGCGAAGCGCGTGCGGCCAAAACCCTGGAAACCACCTGGGGCGGGAGCGGGGTGACCGGTGGTCTTTTCGACATGCCGGGTGAGATCGCCGTGCGCGAGTCGACCGGACAGGTGTATGTCGTCGACCGTAGGAACCACAGGATTCAGCGCTTCGACTCCGACGGCAATTTCGAGCTCGCATGGGGCCGCGGCGTGGTCGCCCCGGGCGGCGCGGGCGACGAAGGCGGTCCCAACGAGGTTCAGACGATCACGGCGACCGGAGAAGGGAGCTTCGCCATGCGGTTCAGGCGCAATTTCGCGGTGCCGTTCGAGGTCACTTCCTCACTCCCCCGCAGCTCCAGTGCCGCGGCGATCGAGAGCGCGCTCGAGGCGCTGCCTAGCATCGCGCCTGCCGACGTCGGCGTCACGGGTCCGGTGGGGGGCCCGTGGGCGGTCGAGTTCGGCGGCGACTACGCCGGCTCTGACGTGCCTGAGATCAGCCATGCCTCTGGAACGGTGAACATCACCGTAAAAACCACTACGGTCGCGGGCACCTTCGAGATCTGCTCGGTCGCGTCGCAGTGCCGCGCCGGCGCGCCCGGAAGCTCAGGGGGGGACCTCGCGAGTCCCACCAACATCGCAGTCGACCAGGCAAGCGGCGACGTCTACGTCTTCGAGTTCGGCAACGCCCGGATCTCGCGCTTCCAGGCGGACGGCACGTTCGTCAGGACCTTTGGTTGGGACGTTCTCCCCTCGAGCTCGTCCGCGAACGTTCCCGGCAACGAGCGGCAAACGGTGACGCTGAAAGGCGCTACGGGAGGAACGTTCCAGCTCTTGTGGAGCTCGCCGTCCAATCAGGTGGGGACCACCACCGACATTCCTTACAACGCCTCCGCGGTCCAACTGCAGAGCGCTCTCGAGGGGTTGACGACGATCGCGCCCGGTGACGTGTCAGTCACCGGATCGGCTGGTGGACCCTGGACCGTGGAATTCACGGGCAGTTACGCCGACGTCAACGTCTCCCTTCTCGTTGCGATCCAACTGCCAGGCGAGGGCTATCCAAATCTCCAACCCGAATCGCCGAGCCCCCAGATATACCTCGTCACCTCCCGGGATGGGGGCGGCTACGAGGTTTGCACGAATGCACCGGAATGCCGCCGCGGAGCCGCCGGCGTCAACCGGGATCTGATCCGGCTGAGCGGTTCGGGCGGCCGCGCCGACGCTGGCGCAGCCGCGGGCCAGCTCGGAACCGAATCAGTGGCTTTCAGCGATGCTGCGCCGCCCAACGGCCCTCTCGCGGTCGACGCGGCGACCGGAGATCTCTATGTCGGCTCCCTGCTCCGGATCAACCACTTCGAGGCGGATGGCAGCTTCGTCCGCGCCTTCGGCTGGGGCGTCGATACGGGCTCGGATCAGTTCGAGGTCTGCACTGCCGCGAGCGGCTGCGAGCACGCCCTGCGGCCCCAAAGGGGAACCCCGGAGCCCTTTCCCGCCGACGGTCAGATGACCAGCGATCCTCGCGCCCTGGCACTCGCCGGAGACGGGGTCCTCTATGCGGCGGCTGGCTTCTTCAGGCAAGGCGCGACGGGCGCTCATCAAGGGCCGCCGTTTGTCTTTCGCTTCGATACGACCGAGACGTCCCCCGGGCAGATCTTCCTGTCCGATTCGATCACGGAAGGCGATCCCCCGCCTGAGTGCAACTACTGCGTCCCGGGCCCTCTCCCTCATCGAACTCCGGCGGTGGGGCTTGAGGTCGACCCCGGTACGGGAAGGCTCTTTCATCTCGGAAACCATTTCGAATTCGCCCAGGGGTCGGCGGGAGTCTTGGAGCTCGATCCGGCCGTTCATCCGGCGCAGTTGGTCGAAACCCATTTCCCGGAATCGGGCCTGAGATTCTCCGGCCTCGGTCTGAATGCGACGCTTGATCGCCTTTACCTCTCCGGTACCGGTTCGATGCAGGACCGCATCCTCGTGTTGGGCACCACGGCGGCGCCACCGCCCACTGCGACGATCGAACCGGTCAGCGATGTCACGGCAGATAGCGCGACCTTCCACGGCAAAGTCACGCCGAACGGGCCGGAAGGGATCCAGACTCGGTACCGGTTCGAATACTCGCCCGACGGCACGACGTGGGCCAGGGTGCCGGTGCCGGCCGAGGTCGTCGGGGACGGGGCCGTGGCCGTTCCCGTATCGGAGGCGGTCGTGGAGCTCGAGGCGAACACCCAGTACACGGTGCGACTTGTCGCGATCAAGGACTTCAACCTCGGCACGGTCACCTCGGGCGAGGTCCAGTTCACCACGCCCGCCATCCCTCCATCCGCGAAAACGCTCTTTCCCCAAGCCCGCACCGCCTCCACGGCGACTCTGGCGGCCCTGATCGCCGCCAACAACTCGCCGACCTCCTACCGCTTCGAGTACGGTCAGACCACCGCCTACGGCGCCGTCGCGCCGGTTCCCGACGGCCTTCTGGTCGGCGGGCGCAAGCCCCGGCTCGTCCTGGCACGAGTCACCGGGTTGGTGCCCGGTGCGACCTACCACTACCGGGTCGTCGCCGACAACGGCGTCGAGGTGGCGCCGGGAGAGACGACGGTGACGGGCGATGACGTCGCCTTCACCACCCGACCCGCGCGAGAGCCGCGAGAGGCCCGCGGGTTCGAGATGGTGACGCCGCCGTTCAAGGTCGTGCGCAGCGTCGGCGGCTTCGAGTCGACGGTTCGCAACAATCCGAATACCGGGGTCCCGTCGCTGGAGGGCAGCACGGTCCTGTGGCAGGTTCCCTTCTTCCCGCTCACTGACGACGTCGGCTGGCCCGCCAACGGCGATCGGAGGATCATCCGGCGCACGTCGCAGGGCTGGGTGAACGAGACCCTCAACACCCTCGGGATCCTGCCGGGGACCTTGCCGGTCCTGATGCGCCAGAACCCCGTCGCCACGTCGGGAGACCTCGAGAGCGCTACGGTGAGGCACGAGTATGGAGTCCCGCCCGATCCGAGCGAAGGCGGATCGAAAGACCAGGGGGGGATCCTGCCGGTCGAAGGTAACTTCGCAAGTCGCATCTACACCTTCCGCAAGGGCAGCGGCGTCGAGGGCTTCACCTCGTGGCTGACGAACCCGGAAAGACAGGTCGTGGACCTGGGCGCGGACATCAATTACGGGGCGGGTGACCGCGGGGCGTTCAACGACGACGGCACGGTGCTGGTGCGCTCCGGAACCTACGGCGGGCTCGAGGAGGACTACTCGACCCCGGCCGACGAGGACCCGAGCGACAACCAGGAGCTTCAGGGCGCGATGACTTACCTGCAACGCGCCGACGATCCGACCGAGCTGCCGAGCGCGCCCAAAGACCTCGTCAACGAGTGCACCGGCAGCGGCGCGGCCGCGACGCGGATCGTCGAACGCACCGGCGGGGGTCTCATCGCCCCGCGCCAGTGCACCAGCGGCAAACTCACTCACCTCAAGGGGGGCGTCGTGGGCGGAGCGGTCGACGAGCCCGGGACGAACACCGCCGCCGAAAGCACGCAGACGTCCGCAGCCTCCGAGGACGGCAACCGCATCTTCTTCACGAGCCCAGATCCACAGGTCGCCAGGACGAGCTGCGACCCGAGCGGCTCGGCGTCGCTGACGAGCTGTCCCCCACAGCTCTTCGTGCGCCAGTACGACCAGTCCGGGACGCCGACGGTGCGCTGGCTCTCTCACTCGCGCTCGATTGCAGGGACGGAAGGCACCTTCACCGGCACGGCGAATCCGAACCAGTTGATCGCCAACCAGAGCACCGCCCAACTGGGAATGGGGACGGCCTACCTGGGCGCTTCGCGAAAAGGCGACGTCGTCTACTTCCAGACGAATGCGCCGCTCGTCCCCACCGATCCCAACGGCGGGAACTCGATCACCGCCGGCGTGGCTTCGGAAAGCTCCTGGGACCTGTATCGCTATGAGCTGCCGGCCGGCCTCGACGCCGATCCCGATACCGGCGTCCTGTTCAGGATCACCGGCGGGCCGGCCGGGAACGCCGATCCCAATACGAACGGGGGATCGGGAGGCGGCTCCTCGCTCCGCTACATGTCCGACGACGGACAGCGCATTTACTTCGTGACGAGGGGAGCACTCCCAGGTGTCGATCTCACTCCACCTGCGGGGGGTGCGACCACCCCTGGCGGCAGCGCGACCACCACCGGCACTCGCAATCTCTACCTCTACGACGCCAACGCGAGCGGCGCGGACCGCTACCGCTTCGTCGCCCGCCTGCCCGCCGGCTCGGCGATGGCGGACTGCGCCTCGACGGGCACCGGCCTCGGTGGTGAATTCAGCCTGCGGGCGAAGGGGCAGGACTTGCAGATGCTCCCGCGCAACTGCTTTCGAGGAACTGCCGACGGCCAGAGCGTCGCCTTCTTCACCGACGGCCAGCTGACGGAAGAGGACACCGATACCGCCGGCGACGTTTACTTCTACGACGCTGCGACCGACGAGCTCGTCCGGGTGAGCGCGCCGCCGCCCGGCGTCGAGCCGTTCGTCTGCCTGGGGAACATCCACGGCGCCGTCACCGCGAGCAACGCCTGCAACGGCGAGTTCGGACACCCGCCTGACGCCGGACTCGGTTTCCCTGCCTTCGGCACTACGCAAAGCGGTCGTGGCTGGGGCGGCATGCGCTACTACAACGTCTCCGAGAATCCGGACGGAACGGTCTCGGTCTTCTTCGAGAGCAAAAGCGAGCTGGTGCCGGAGGACGTCAACGGCGCGCACTACGACGTCTACGAGTGGCGTGAGGGCGAGCTGTCGTTGATCTCGCCGGGGAACACCAATGACGACTCGTGGTTCTCGGGCAACTCGGTCGACGGGCGCGACGTCTTCATCTGGACCTCGGCGCGGATCGACCCGCGCGAGATCGACGAGGCCGACTTCGACATCTACGACGCCAGGCGGGGCTCGACCGGCTTCCCCTACACGCCGCCGCCGGTGCCCTGCGACGTGCTCGGCCTGGGCTGCGAGGGCGAGGCAACGCCGCCGCCGCCGACCCGCGGGGCCACAAGCCCCTCTGTGAATGGCCCGGGCAACGTCGCGGAGAGGCCGAAGCCGCGCCGCTGCGCCAAAGGCAAGCTGCGCCGCAAAGGCCGCTGCGTGAAGGCGAGCGCTAAGAAAGGAAAGAAGAGGCGAACGTCTCAGCGCAGGAAAGGGGGCCGCCGATGAGGCGCCTGGGGACCCTCCTCGCTGCGGCCTGCCTGGCGCTGTGGGCGCTCGCCCCTGCCGCGCAGGCCGAGTTTGGCTTCGCCGACGTCAACACGGGGCTGCCCAACGATCCGGACGTGCCGGCCTATCCGGCCGAAGAGGCGATCTGGGCCGGCACCTGTGACCTGTCGAGCTCCTCGACCGCCAACGGCGGCGTCACTCCGCCGCCGGCCTCGCCACGCCAGGTTCCCGCCGTGCGCTCGCACTGCATCGATCTCGGTTCTGATCCTCTCGGCGCCCCTCTGCCGGGCGACGTCCCATGGCCCCCGGGAGGGGAGCCCGCCTGGCGACTGGATCCGGTCACGCAGGCCGGTTCGCACCCGGATGGCACCGCCACCTTCTGGTTCAACTACCGGCAGGGCCAGGCGACCGACGGCGACGTCAAGAACATCGTCGTCAAACTGCCGCCGGGAACGGTGGGGAACCCGGAGGCGCTGCACAAGTGCTCGGCCCTGGCGGCCCAGGCGGCCCCACCCGCTTGCCCGGCCTCGGCCCAGGCGGGGATGACCACGCTGGGCTTCCCCAAAATCGGAGGCTTCGCCAACGAGGCGCTCGACTTCCAGACCCGACCCGTTTATGCGATCGAGGCCCGCGACACGGTCACCGCCGAGTTCCTGATTGCGCACATCGCCGGTTACTTCAACGTGCCGATCACGGCCCGTGGACGCACCAACAGCGACTACGGCGTCGACACCCTGGCGCTGCTGATCCCCCAGTTCCTTCCGCTGGGCGGGCAGGCCTTCACCTTCTGGGGCGTCCCCTGGGCGGCCGAGCACGACAGGTTTCGCGTTGAGGGAGAAGACATACCGATCGCGTTCGGACCGACCCGCCACCTGACCGGCTTCGACCCAGCCGATCAGCGCAGCTACGACCCCTCCTGGGGCCCGATCAAGCCCTTCTTCACGACGCCGACCCAGTGCTCGGGCCAACGGCTGCCGCTGGTGGTCGAAATGGACGAGTGGGGCAACTCGGTCTTCGATGGCGGCCCTTGGGTGACCGGGACGGTCGAAACGGACGTCCTGACTGGCTGCGACCAGCTCCAGTTCGACCCCTCGCTGACCCTGCGACCCACGGTCGCGGTCTCTGACTCCGCCTCGGGCCTAGACGTGAAACTCACAACCCCCCAGAACAACGACCCCCCGGCCTCGATCCCGGGCAACCCGGACCTGGCCCACGACCCCGCCGAC
>DATABM010000012.1:0-16724 GCA_036259555.1 Solirubrobacterales bacterium | reverse complement strand
ACGTGCAGCGCCGCCTCTATCGGCGGCGCCGTCGCGACCACGTCATCGAGCGCGATCTGAAAGAAGAAGCTCGACGACCTGGAGATCGAACGGCGTCGTCACCTTGAGGTTCTCGCCCGGGGCGCGGTGGAGAAGGACCCGGCCCCCCGCCGCCTCGACCAGCATCGCCTCGTCGGTGGGCTCCGGCCCGTCTTCCGGGTAGGCCTCGAGCGCCTCGCGCAGCGCCGCGGTGCGGAATGCCTGCGGCGTCTGCGCCGCCCAGAGCTCGGCCCGGTCCACCGTCTCTCGCACGCTGACTGTGGACTTGACCTCGCTATAGGTGGGTGAACTCCACAGTCGGCGATCGTCGGGTGACGAGACATGCGCAGAAGCGCGCTTGATCGTGTCGACGACCGGCGTCGCGGCGATCGCCCCCGCGGCCTTCGGGTCGGCAACGAGCGTTGCGACCACGGCCTCGACCAGCTCGGCCGTTACGAGCGGCCGAGCCGCGTCGTGGATCGCGACGACCTCGGTCTCGACCGCGGCGAGGGCGTTGCGGACCGACTGCGACCGGGTCGCGCCGCCGTCGACGGCGACCAGGTCGACGCCCCCTGAGCCGAGCGCCCGCACGTCGTCCACCCGCCCCGGCGGGCAGGCGACGACGATCGAGCGGACGTCCTCGGCCTGGCGGAAGGCCTCGAGCGACCACTCGACCAGCGGCCGGCCGGCAACCGGCACGAACGCCTTCGGACCGCCGGCCCCGAGCCTCTCCCCGGAGCCGGCCGCCGCGACGACTGCGGTGACGCTAGGCAGCGACGGTGGCTGCGAAGCGCTCCTCCAGCAGACCGTCCAGGTACTCCTCCGCGCCCTCCTCGTCCTTGTCGAGCGCGTACATGAACTCCGACGCGAGGATCTTCTTGGCTCGCGTGTACATCTGCTTCTCGCCGGTCGAGAGGCCCTTTTCCATCTCGCGGATCGCCAGGTTGCGGACCACCTCGGCGAGCTCGAAGACGTCGCCGGTCTTGATCTTCTCGCGGTTGTACTTGAAGCGCCGGTTCCAGTTTTTCGGCATCTCCGAGACGTCGTCGGTGAGGACCTGTGTGACCTTCTTGATTTCCTCCTCGTCGATGACGCGGCGCAGCCCTGCCTTGCCCGCGTTTTCGCACGGGACCATCACGGTGAGCTCGTTGTGGAGGATCTTGATGGTGAGGTATTCCCGCTCCTCGCCCATCAGCTCACGCGTCTCTTTCTTCATCACGAGACCGGCTCCGTGGTGGGGGTAGACCACCTTGTCCCCCTCCTCGAAGTCACAGACGTACTCGACGTCCTCCTCGGTGACGGTCTCGATTGCCTCCTCTAGCTCGGGAATCGCTTGCTCCTTTCGGTTCGCGACGGCAGCAATTGCCGTCTGGGGTCAGCTCTGCAAATAGCGGTCGACCAGATCGACCTCTTGGAGCCTCCGCAGTCCCTCGCGGATGTCCTTGGCCCTGGTCGGGCCGACTCCGTCGACGGCAGCGAGGTCGTCGTCGGAGGCGGTCAGGACCTGCTCCAGGCCGCCCAGCTCCTGGATGATCTTCTGGACGACAAGCTTGGGGATGCGCGGCACGTGGCCGAGCACCCGGTAGCCGCGCGGCGCCACCGGGAAGTCGAGCGTGTTCAGCTTTCGGTCGTAGCCGAGCAGCTCGCCGAGGCGGCCGAAGTCGAGCACGTCCTCGTGCGGCAGACGCGAGAGCGACTGCAGGACGGTCGCGAGGTTCTCCTCGGAGTCCTCGACCGAGTAGTCGCGAATCAACGCGGTTTTGCCGGCGGCGACGCCGACCATCGTCTCCTCCAGCTGCATCTCGATCAGGCGGCCCTCGGTGCCGAGCTCGACGATGTAGCGCTCGACCTCGACCGCCATCCGGGTCACCAGCTCGGCCCGCTGCAGCACCGTCAGCGCGTCATAGAGGACGCCTCCGCCCTCGAACTCGAGCATGGTGAGCCGGGTCGAGACCTGTTCGAGCCGCTGCCGATACTTGTCGAGGGTCGCCAGGCCTTGGTTGGCCTTGGCGAGGACGGCGGGGATCTCCTGCAGGATGTACTTGGTGCCCTCGACGTAGAGCGAGACGACGTCGCGACGCTGCGATATCGCGATCACCAGCGCGTCGGTCTGTTTGGAGACGCGCTCGGCGGTGCGGTGCCGGGTGCCCGTCTCCGCCGAGAGGATCGTCGGATCGGGCATGAGCTGTACGTTGGCCCAGACGATCTTGGTCGCCTCGGGGTTGAGGACGATGGCGCCGTCCATCTTCGCCACCTGGTAGAGCATCGCCGGCGTGTAGTCGATGTCGAGCTGGATCCCGCCCGACAACAGATGCGAGATGTCGGTCGGGTCGCCGACCACGATCAAGCCGCCGGTGCGGGCATGGACGATGTTGTCGATTCCCTCGCGCAGCGCGCCGCCAGGCGCAACCACGTCAAGTGCCCTCAGCAGCCGGGGATCTTGACGTTGCGCAAGCTCGTGGAGCTCATCCCCAGGCAGCGACGACGACATCGCCACCAAGGATGGCAAATTCCGCTCTAGAATGCGGTCTGGGGATCTCCGAGTGGACAGGTCGGGATGGACGTTGTCAAGCGGATCGGTCACCTACGGCCCCGCGGCGATCCGATTTCCGGAGACATAGCCCTGCCGGTGTCCCGTCCCGTCGCCTAGACAGCGACGAGATCGCGGGCGGGATCGATCCCCCAGCGCTCGCCGACCGCCGCCAACTCATCGTCGAGCGGCCAGCGGTCGGGCCGCACCCCGCCCTCGTGCTCGGGGTTGGCGCCCTTGAGGGCCATCGAGCCGGTGTTGTCGCCGATCGCGCGGATCTGGGCGACCTCCTCGGCGCTGAGCCCCTGCTCGGGGTGCAGTGCGGCCAGCTCGGCCCGCTTCTCCTCGATCGGCCGGGCGCCCTCGCCGGCCTCCTGGATCAGCGTCGGGACGACGCACCGCACGGCCGGCTGGGCGAGGTTCCACTGGCAGGCGAGATGCATCGTGGTCAGGCCGGTCCGCTCGCGGATCGGCTCGATCCGCGCAAGCTTCTCCAACCCGGCCTCGATCCAGCCCTCCGGCCGGAAGGCGCGGTGATCGCCGGGCGCCAGCTGCATGCCGGGCGTCAGGTCCCCCCAAAACAGCCCGCCGTAGTCGACGACCCGCGTGAGCACCTTGACGCCGTGCCGCTCGGCCGCGTCGAGGCAGAGCTCGCCCGGCCAGGGCTCGAACGGGTTGAGGATCACCATCGCCCAGTCGATGCGATCGCCGAAGCGCTCGAAGCACGCGATCAGGTCGAGCGTAAAGCCGTTGGCCGGGCCCGGCGCAACGCCGATCCGACCCGTGAGGCCGGCATCGCGCAGCGCCGCCATCCCGTCCCAGACCGCCTCGCTCGAGTAGCCGGTGCGGTCGGGGTTGTGGAGCAGCAGCAGATCGAAGCGGTCGGCTCCGAGCCGCTCCAGGCTGCGCTCGGCGGCCATGCGCAGGTAGCCGGCGTACTCGCCCTCGCCCCGCAGGCCCGGATCGGTGAAGCGCGGGAAGCCGCGCGGGCCGTCGCGCTCGCCGTCGTAGAAGTCGTGCCCGACCGCGCCGACCAGGCAGTATTCGTCGCGGCGCACCCCGGCCAGCGCCCGGCCCAAGATGCGATCCGCCTCGCCCTGACCGTACGTGTCGGCGGTGAGGACGGTGTCGATCCCGTCACCGGGACGCAGCAGCCCTTCGAGCCGCTCCTCGGCAATAGCTTCGCCAAATCGGAGAAACCGACCGCCGCTCCACGTTCCTATGGCCTTGCGCCCCGGCTCACGCATCTCGCTGAACCATACGAATCCTGGCGCGGGTGGCGTGGAGGTGGGGGTCCTCGCCCGCAGCTTGCGAGGACGACGATCCCCCACTCCGCGACAGGACCCGCGCGCCCAGCGCTCGGTGCATCGGACCCGGCGCGGCTACTACGCGTCCGGGCCGGGCGTTGGGTCCGGCTCGCCGTTGCCGTCGGACCCGTCCTCGCCCTCGCCGGGACCATCCGGCTCGGCATCGCCTCGCTTGGCGCCGACGCCGACCTTCTCGGGCTCGCGCTTCTTGCTCTTCTTCGGCGGGATGATGCGGAGCTTCAGCGGCCGGTCCTCCTCGTCGCCCGCCGCGTCGCGCTCGACCATCACCGTGGAGCCGGGCGTCATCTCGCCCTGGCGCAGCACCTCGTCGGCGAGCGGGTCCTCGATGTAGCGCTGGATCGCGCGGCGCAGCGGCCGGGCGCCCATCGAGGGGTCCCAGCCTTTGTCGACCAGGATGTCCTTGGACTCTGCGCTCAGCTCGAGTTGCAGCTCGTGCTCGGCCACCTGGACGCGGACCCGGTTGATCATCAGGTCGATGATCTCCTTGACCTCCTCCTTGGCCAGCTTGTGGAAGACGATCACCTCGTCGATCCGGTTGAGGAACTCGGGCCGGAAGACTTTTTTGAGATCGCTCATGATCCGGTTCTTCATGTCGTCGTAGGACATGCCGGTCTCGTCGGCGACCGTAAAGCCGATCGAGGTGTTCTTGGCGATCTCCGAGGCGCCGATGTTCGAGGTCATGATCACGATCGCGTTGCGGAAGTCGACCGTTCGGCCCTGCGAGTCGGTGAGACGGCCGTCCTCGAGTATCTGCAGCAGGATGTTGAAGACGTCGGGGTGCGCCTTCTCGATCTCGTCCAGCAGCAGCACGCTGTAGGGCTTGCGCCGCACGGCCTCGGTCAGCTGACCGCCCTCGTCATAGCCGATGTAGCCGGGGGGCGAGCCAACCAGACGGCTGACCGCGTGCTTCTCCATGTACTCGGACATGTCGATCCGGACCAGGGCCTCCTCGTCGCCGAACAGGAACTCGGCGAGGGTGCGCGCCAGCTCCGTCTTGCCGACCCCGGAGGGGCCGAGGAAGATGAACGAGCCCGCCGGGCGCTTCGGGTCCTTGATCCCGGCGCGGGAGCGGCGGATCGCTTTCGACACTGCGGTGATCGCGACCTCCTGGCCGATCACGCGCTTGTGGAGCTCCTCCTCCATCCGGATCAGCTTCTTGGTCTCTGCCTCGGTCAGTTTGAAGACGGGGATGCCGGTCCACATCGAGACGATGTCGGCGATCTCCTCTTCGCCGACGTCGGGGCGCTCGCTGCCGTCGCCCTCGGACCACTCATCTTCGAGCTGGCGCTTGCGGGTCGTCAGCTGGCGCTCGGTGTCGCGCAGGTTCGCCGCCTTCTCGAACTCCTGCGCCTCGATCGCGGCCTCCTTTTCGCGGCGCACCTTTTCCACTTCCTCCTCGAGGTCGCGGTAGACCGGCGGTGCGCTCATCGACTTGATCCGCATCCGCGAGGCGGCCTCGTCGATCAGGTCGATCGCCTTGTCGGGCAGGAAGCGGTCGGAGATGTAGCGGTCGGCCAGCTCGGCGGCGGCCTCCAGCGCATCGCCCGTGATGTTGACGCGATGATGCTGCTCGTAGCGCTCGCGCAGCCCTTCCAGGATCTTGACGGTGTCCTCGACCGAGGGCTGGTCGACTTTGATTTGGGCGAAGCGGCGCTCCAGAGCCGAGTCGCGCTCCAGGTATTTGCGGTACTCGTCGAGCGTCGTCGCGCCGATCGTCTGCAGCTCGCCACGGGCCAAGGCCGGCTTCAGGATCGAGGCGGCGTCGATCGCGCCCTCGGCGGCGCCGGCGCCGACGAGATTGTGGAGCTCGTCGATGAAGAGGATGATGTCGCCGCGCTGGGTGATCTCTTTCATCACCTTCTTGAGGCGCTCCTCGAACTCGCCGCGGTACTTGGAGCCGGCGACGAGCGCCGCGAGGTCAAGCGTGTAGATCTGCTTGTTCTTGAGCAGTTCCGGCACCTCGCCTTTGTTGATGCGAGCGGCGAGCCCCTCGACCACGGCGGTCTTGCCGACCCCCGGCTCGCCGAGCAGCACCGGGTTGTTCTTGGTGCGCCGCGAGAGGATCTGCATGATCCGCTCGATCTCGGTTTCACGACCGATAACCGGGTCGAGCTTGCCCTCCTCGGCGAGCTTGGTCAGGTTACGGCCGAACTGGTCAAGCAGTTTCGAGGACTTTTTGCCGCCCTCCCCCTGCCCGCCCGAGCCGCCGCCCTGCCGGCGGCCCCCTGGCCCCGACAGCATGCGGATCACCTCGTTGCGGATCTTGTCCGAGTCGGCGTCGAAGTCGAGCAGGATGCGGGCCGCGACGCCCTCGTTCTCGCGCACCAGGCCGAGCAGGATGTGCTCGGTGCCGATGTAGTTGTGGCCGAGCGAGAGCGCCTCGCGCAGCGCCAGCTCCAGCACCTTCTTGGCGCGCGGGGTGAACGGGATCTGGCCGGAGGTGACCTCCTCGCCCGAGCCGACGATCCGCACGACCTGCGAGCGGACGCGCTCGGTCGTGATGTCGAGGGACTCGAGGACGCGGGCAGCCAGGCCCTCCTCCTCACGGAGCAGGCCCAGCAGGATGTGCTCGGTGCCGATGTAGTTGTGCTTGAGCGTCCGGGCCTCTTCCTGGGCCAGGACGACTACCTGTCGGGCTCGCTCGGTGAATCTCTCGAACAAAGGCTTCCTCTTCCTCAACCTCTCAGATGGTCAAAACCGCTTGGTGGTCGGAAGTACCGGGGACGCCCGTCGGCTCGCGGGAGGCGCCCATTTCTCTTTCAGAGGATACCGGGCGGGCCAGCTCGGCCTTGGGACCTGGATTGCCGCTCGTAGCGAGGTTTTAAACCCGAAATCAGGACCGCATCGCCGGGAACAGCACCACTTCCCGCAGGCTCCGGGCGCCGCAGAGGATCATCGCCAGCCGATCGATCCCCAGCCCGACGCCTCCGGTGGGCGGCATTCCGTGTTCCAGCGCCTCGACGAAGAGCTCGTCGTAGGGCTGCGCCTCGTCGTCGCCGCGGGCCAGCTCCGCTGCCTGCTGCTCGAAGCGGCGGCGTTGCTCGTCCGGGTCGTTCAGCTCGCTGAACGAGTTGGCGATCTCCATCCCGCCGATGAAGGCCTCCCAGCGCTCGACCGTCCCGTTCTCGGAACGATGCCGCTTGGCGAAGGGCGAGAGCTCGACCGGGTAGTCGACGAGGAAGGTCGGCTGCATCAGCTCCGGCTCGACCGATTTCGAGACGAGCCCGTCGACCAGCTTGCCCCACCCCTCGGCGGGATCGGGTTCCACTCCCATCGCCCCGGCGAGGCCCTCGCGGCTCGGGTGGTCGGCGATGTCGATCCCGCTCCGCTCGCGAATCGCCTCGCGCAGCGTGATCCGCCGCCAGGGCGGCGCCAAATCGATCTCGACGCCTTCCCGCTCGACCTTGGTCGTCCCCAGCACCCGGTCGGCCACCTCGGCGACGAGCCGCTCGAGGTCGTGTGCGGTCTTCTCGTAGTCCGCGTAGGCCTCGTACCACTCGAGCATCGTGAACTCGGGGTTGTGCTTGTGCGAGATCCCCTCGTTGCGGAAGTCCTTGCCGAGCTCGTAGACGCGGTCGATTCCTCCCACCACCAGTCGCTTCAGGTAGAGCTCGGTGGCGATCCGCAGGTAGAAGTCGCGGTCGAGCGCGTTGTGGTGGGTGACGAAGGGGCGCGCCAGCGCGCCGCCGTAGAGGGGCTGCAGGACCGGCGTCTCGACCTCGACGAAGCCATGCTCGTCGAGCCAGCGCCGCACCTCGGTGACGGTTCGGGCGCGCAAGGCGAAGAGTCGGCGGGTCTCCTCGTTGGCGAGCAGGTCGAGCTCCCGCTGCCGGTGGCGGACCTCAACGTCCTCCAGGCCGTGGAATTTGTCGGGCGGCGGCCGCAGGCTCTTGGCCAGCAGGCGCCAGCGGTCTATCGCCAGCGACAGCTCGCCGCCGCGCCGGGTGGCCAGCGCAGTGCCCTCGACGCCGACGAAATCGCCGAGGTCGAGGTCGACCAGGAGCCCGAACGCCTCCTCTCCTAGCAGGTCCTCGCGGGCGTGCAGCTGGATCTGTCCCGTCCGGTCGCGGAGGTCGTGGATGGCCGCCTTGCCGTGGCCACGGCGAGCGACGATGCGACCCGCGACCCTGTGACGCGACTCGGTCTCCATCCCCGCTTCCAGCCCCTGGTGGGCGGCCCGCACCTCGGCGATCTCCTCGCGTTCGGCGAACTCGTGGGGAAACGGATCGACGCCGGCATCCCTAAGACGTTCGAGCTTCTCCCTGCGGTCCCGGAGGACATCGGAAAGCTCCCGCTGCTCACCCTCGCTCATCGCCGCGCGAGCCTATCGCTCACCAGCGGCTGTCCTGATGGGGGTGAAACGTCTTGTACTTTTTTCGCGGCGCGACGCGCGGACAGCCGAAAACGGTCTTCGAAAAAAGTTAAGCGAAACCCCCGTCGGGGCAGCCGCTGTCGCGACCGTCTCAGGCGCTCTCGATTTTGGTGATTTTGAGCTTCTTCTTCGGCCCGCGCGGCACGTCGACCTCGACGATGTCGTTGCGCTTGTGGCCGAGGAGCGCCTTTCCGATCGGGGACTCGTTCGAGAGCTTGTGCTCGAGCGGGTTCGCCTCGGTCGAGCCGACGATCTGAAATTTCTGCGAATCGCCCGTCTTCTGGTCTTTGACGTGGACGATCGAACCGAAGGTGACCTCGTCGGTCCCGACTTCCTTCTCGTCGATGACCGTGGCGCGGCGCAGCCGCTCTTCGAGCTGGGCGATCCTCTGCTCGAGCAGCGCCTGCTCGTTCTTGGCGTCGTCGTACTCGGCGTTCTCCGAGATGTCGCCGAACTCGCGCGCCTCCTTGATCCGTTCAGCGACCTCCCGACGTTTAGCGGTCGATAGGTACTCGATTTCCTCTTTGAGCTTCTCGAGCCCTTCGGGGGTGATTACGGCTTGCCGAGTCACTGTCGCTGCCCTCGCTTCGGTTGCTGGACGGGGATTGACCCCAGATCGAAAAAACGCCCGGGCGCGACGGGCTTTCGCCACGTGCACCAGGGCCGGAAGGCGCGGGATTATAGCGAGGCGGTGACGCCTGCACTCAGGGGAATTTGCGCCTGGATCAACACCCTTGCACGGGACAGATCGGCGCTGCGCTGCAGCTCCTCGGCGACCTCCTTGGAGGCGTCGAGCGCCTCCAGGTACCAGGGGTAGAACTTGCGCAGATAGCGGGCGGCTCGCTCGGGTCCGAGGTGCTCCTCGGCGCGATCGATCGTCCACAGCAGCTCCGCTACGACCTCCTCGCGCGAAGGCGGCCCGAGCCGGCGGCCGGTCAGCTCCTCGAAGACCCACGGGTTGCCGAGCGCGCCGCGCGCGATCATCACCGCGTCGGCGCCGGATTCCTCATAGGCGCGGCGCGCCGCGGCGGCGCTGCTGAGGCCGCCGGAGACGATCACCGGCGCGTCGATGCGGTTGACCAGCTCGCGGGTCAACGCGTAATCGGGCTGGCCCTTGTGGCCGACCGTGGCGGCGCGCGGGTGGAAGCCGATCGCCGCGACACCCGCCTCCTCGACCAGGCGTATCGCCAGGTCATAGCCGGAGCGGTCGCCCGCCCGCAGACCGGAGCGAATCTTCACAGTGACCGGACGGCCCGCGGCTCCCTCGATTGCCCCGCGGGCGAGGGCGAGCGCCAGCTCCGGGTCGGCGAGCAGCTCGGCGCCGGCGCCGGTCTTGCGCACCTTGCGAACCGGGCAGCCCATGTTGATGTCGATCAGGTCGGCACCCGCAGCAACGGCGATCGCGGCGCCGGAGCGCATCACCTCCGGGTCGTGGCCGAAGAGCTGCACGGAGACCGGGTGCTCGTCGGGGTGGATCCGCATCAGCTCGCGCAGGGTACGCTCATTGCGGTGGTGCAGCCCGAAGCTGGAGATCATCTCCGAGACCGCGAGGCCGGCCCCATGCCGTTTTGCCTGCAGACGGACGAACCAGTTGCCGATCCCGGCAAGCGGCGCGAGCAGCACTCGGTTGGCGATCTCGACGTCGCCGATCCGGAAGGGGTCAGTCAGCTTGGGGCGTGGCGGAGTTGCGCTCATGGATCAATCGCAGCCCCTTGAGGGTAAGCATGTCGTCGACCTCCTCGATCGTCTCCGTGTAGGGGACGACCACGGATGCGAGACCGCCGGTGGCGAGCAGCCGCGCCTCGCCCAATTCGTCCTCGATGCGGCGGACGATGCCGTCGATCATGCCCGCGAAGCCGAACACGAAGCCGGCCTGGATCGCGGCGCGGCTCGAGCGGCCGATCGCCGCTTCAGGAGCTTCCAGATCGATCCGGGTGATCCGCGCCGCACGCTCGATCAGGGCCGAGAGCGAGATCTCCAGGCCGGGGCCGATCGCGCCGCCGAGGTATTCGCCGTCGGCGGAGACGACGTCGACGTTGATCCCGGTGCCGAAGTCGACGACGACGCACGCCTCGCCGAAGCGGTCGTAGGCCGCTATCGAGTTGACGAGACGGTCCGCGCCGACCTCGAGCGGGTTGTCGATGCGGATCGGCATTCCGGTCTTCACGCCCGGGCCGATCGTCAGGCAATCGGCCTTCAGGTAGCGGTCGACGAGCTGCTCGAACTGCGAGCCCAGCGGCGGCACGACCGAGGAGACGCAGACGGAGTCGATCTCCTCGAAGGCCATACCGCAGAGGTCGAAGAGGCCGGCGATTCGCTCGGCCAGCTCGTCGCCGGTCGCCCCGGAGCGGGTCTGGAAGCGCCAGTGCTGCACGAGGCGCTCGCCGTCGAAGGCGCCGAGGTGAGTCTGGGTGTTGCCGACGTCGACGGCGAGGAGCATGGGCAAGGTGGGGCGATTATCGCCGCTCGCGACTGGCCAGGTAGCCAAACGGGGACGGTTGTGCATAGGATCGGCCGGTGACCGCGCGCCTCTACGTCATCCCGGCGTCTCATCCGAGCATCTGCTCGGAGCTGATGCTCAAGCACAAGGGCATCGAGTACAAGCGCCGCGACCTGATTCCCGTCGTCTCCAAGGTCGTAGTCCGCAGCCTCGGTTTTCCGCGCAACACCGTCCCGGCGATGAAGCTCGACGGCCGCAAGATCCAGGGTTCACGCGAGATCGCACGCGAGCTCGAGCGACTGCGACCCGAGCCCGCGCTCTTCCCGGCCGACGCCGAGAAGCGCGCCGCGGTCGAGGAGGCGGAGCGCTTCGGTGACGAGCGGCTCCAGCACCCGGTTCGCCAGATCCTCTGGTGGTCGATCAAGAAGGACCGCTCCTCCTTGCGCAGCTACTCGGAGGGCGCCCGTCTTGGCGTGCCGGTCGGTCTCGCGGTGAAAACCGGGGCACCGATCGTCGCCCTCTCGGCCCGCTTCAACGAGGCGACCGACGAGAACACGCGCCGCGCCCTGGCCGAGCTGCCCGAGCTGCTGCGGCAGGTCGACGAGTGGATCGAGGCCGGCATGCTGAACGGCGAGCAGCTCAACGCCGCCGACTTCCAGATCGCGCCGAGCCTCGGTCTGGCGATGACCCTCGAGGATCTGCGCCCTCTGATCGAGGACCGTCCCGCAGGCCAGCTCGCGAAGAGGGTCGTGCCGGACTATCCGGGCAAGACGGCGCCGATCCTGCCGCCCGCCTGGCTGCAGCCGCTGCGCAGTGCGCCCACCGCGGCCTAGCGCGAGCCCGGCTCTACGCTACGCGTCGCCGGACTGCGACCCGCCAGGCTCCCAGAGCACTTCGTCGCCCTCGCTGGCCGAGCGAGCGAGGATGAAGAGCAGGTCGGAGAGCCGGTTCAGGTAGCTGACGACCTCCGGGTTGACCGAGTCGACGGCAAGCACGCGCCGCTCGGCGCGGCGGCAGACCGTGCGGCAGACGTGCAGCAGCGCGGCAGCCGGCCTGCCCCCCGGCAGGACGAACGACGTGAGTGGAGGCAGCTCGGCGTTGACCTCGTCGCAGCGCTGCTCGAGCCACCTGGTCTGCTCGGCGCTGACGGTCAGCTTGCCGTCGCGGCTGCCCGGGGGCAAGCAGAGATCGGCGCCGACGTCGAAGAGGTCGTTCTGAACGCGCCGCAACCACTGCCGGAAGCGCTCGGGCATCTCCGGGGCCAGAGCCAGCGCGAGACCGATCTGCGCGTTCAGCTCGTCCACGGTGCCGTAGGCCTCGATGCGCGCATCGGTCTTCGGGACGCGGCTCATGTCGCCGAGATGGGTCTCCCCGCCGTCGCCGAGACGGGTGTAGATGCGAGTGAGGTTGATCCGCGCCACGCGCTCAGCCTGCCATATCGAGTGGGCCGCGGCGCTCGACTCGCTGGTCGGGGCCCAGCGCCTCGAGCGCCGAGGCGAGTCGCGTGCCGTCCGGCAGCGTCAGCTCGGGGTCGAGCTCGAGCAGCGGCGAGAGCACGAAGCGGCGCGAGGTGACCTCGGGGTGAGGGAGAGTGAGGCGCTCGCCGTCGAGCTCCAGGTCCCCGAGCAGGAGAAGGTCGATGTCAAGCGGCCGCGGACTGTGGCGAGACGCCTCCATCATGCGGCCCTGCTCGACCTCGATTGCCTTGCAGACTTCGAGCAGCGGCTCGGGCTCGAGGTCGGTGCGTACCCGGATCGCCGCGTTGAGGAAGTCGGGTTGGTCCAGCACCTCGCCGACCGGCTCGGTCTCGTAGGCCGAGGAAACGGCCTCGACCTCGACCCCGTGCTCGGGCAGCGTCGCGATTGCCGCCCGCAGGTGCCGCTCGCGGTCGCCGACGTTCGAGCCAAGCCCGAGGTAACCCGTCCTCATGCCTCCTCGGCTTCCTCGTCCCCTTCGTCGACCGTGCGCTCCTGGGTCACCTCGACGGCGACCTCCTGGATCGCCAGCGGCAGCGGCGGCTCGGGCTTGGCCGCCCGCACCCGCACCGAGTCGCATCCATAGCGCTCCATCAGCCGCTCGCCGACGACCTGGGCGAGGCGCTCGAGGGTCCGGTAGCTGCGCTCCGTCGCGGCGAGGGCGACGAGATCCGCGACCTCGGCGTAGTCGATCGTGTCTTCGACGCGATCGGTGAGGACGGCGTCGCAGTCGGGCACGTCGAAGGAGACGTCGAACTCGAGCCGCTGCCCGATCTCCTGCTCGGCGTCGCTCACCCCATGGTGGGTGTAGATGGAGAGGGCGCGCAGGTCGATCTCGACCCGCGATTCGATCCCGTTGCCGTTCGGCTCGTCCATGGCGTAGGTCTTCCCGCTACCGAATGAATCTCGCACATCGCTTCCGGCGCGGAATCAGATATGCACGCTTTCGTCACTCGTCCTCAAGGGAACCTATCCGAGGATCGCAGTGGCCATCGTCAGCGCCTGCCGGCACTCCGCCCCGTCGTGGACACGCAGAACGTCCGCTCCCTCGGCGGCGGCGAGCACCGACGAGGCGATCGTGCCGCCGAGCCGCTCATTCACCTCTGAGCCGTCGATCTTGCCGATGAAGCTCTTGCGCGACGTGCCGACGACGAGCGGCCGGCCGAGTGCGCGCAGCTCGCCGAGACGGCGCAGCAGCTCCAGGTTGTGGTCGAGAGTCTTGCCGAAGCCGATGCCCGGGTCGAGCCAGATTCGCTGCTCGGGGACCCCCGCGGCGATCGCGACTTCGGTGCGCTCGGCGAGGAACGCCTTGACGTCGTCGACGACGTCGTCATAGGTGGGGTCGAGCTGCATCGTGCGCGGATCGCCCTGCATGTGCATGAGCACGAGCCCGGCGGCCCGCTCGGCGACGAGGGCGGCGATCTCCGGATCGGCGCGCAGCGCGGTGACGTCGTTGACGATCGAGGCGCCGGCGTCGAGCGCCGCCGCGGCGATCGCCAGCTTCGAGGTGTCGATCGACACCTCATGCCCGGCCTCGGCAAGCGCCGCTATGACCGGCTCGGTCCGCTCGCGCTCCTCCTCCGCGCCGACCGCCTCCGCCCCGGGCCTGGTCGACTCGCCCCCGACGTCCAAGATGTCAGCGCCATCCCGCACCAGCTCTTTCCCATGCGCGATCGCCGCCTCCGCGTCGAGGAACAACCCGCCATCGGAGAAGGAATCTGGGGTGACGTTGACCACGCCCATCAGCTTGGGGCTCATGGGGGGAGTATCGCGCCGCCTACGAGTCGGGGGTCGGTGGTGCCTCGTCGGTGCCTCCCCCCGGCACCGCGGAGTGATTCCTGCCCGAAGGGCAGATCATCAGCCCCGCCTCCGGCGGGGCTTAGGCACCGCCGAGGCAGTGCCTACCCCGGCCCCTACGCCGGTTCAGACCCCGCGAACCCAGGCCGTGGCCGCGGGCTCGGCCGCGGCGCTTTGCCCCGCTCCGGCCGCGCCGGCTCGGCCGGCGGCTCGAGCGGCTCGGACTCCTCGTCGTCGGCGAAGACGTCGCTCTCGGGCTTGCCGTCGAGCAGGGCGACGAACTGGTCGGCGTCGATCGTCTCGCGCTCGAGCAGGATGTTCGAGATGCGGTCGAGCTCCTCGCGACGTTCGGTGAGGATGTCCTTGGCGGTCTGATGGGCGGACTCGACGATGCGGCGGATCTCGTCGTCGATCTCACGCGCGATCTCGTCGGAGTAGTCCGGCTCGGCGGAGAACTCGCGACCGAGGAAGGGCTGTCCGCGGTCATGTCCGAAGACCCGCGGCCCAAGGCGCTCGGACATGCCGAAGCGCATCACCATCTGCTTCGCCGTCTCGGTCACCTTTTCGAGGTCGTTGGACGCCCCGGTGGTGATCTCGCCGAAGACGATCTCCTCGGCGGCGCGGCCGCCCAGCGTCATCGCCATCGTGTCGGTCAGCTCGGCGCGGCTGGTCAGGAACTTGTCCTCGGTCGGCAGGCTGATCGTGTAGCCGAGCGCCTGGCCGCGGCTGATGATCGAGATCTTGTGGACCGGGTCGCAGTTCGGCAGCAGGTGTCCGACGATCGCGTGGCCGAGCTCGTGGTAGGCGGTGATCAGTCGCTCTTTCTCGCTCATCACCCGCGTCTTCTTCTCGGGGCCGGCGATCACGCGCATGATCCCCTCCTCGAGCTCGTTCATGGTGATCTCGCGATGCCCCGAGCGGGCGGTCAAGAGCGCCGCCTCGTTGATCAGGTTGGCGAGATCGGCGCCGGTGAAGCCAGGGGTCTGGCCGGCCAGCGCGTCGAGGTCGATCTCCTTGCCGAGCGGCTTGCCCCGAGTGTGGACTTCGAGGATCTTCTTGCGTCCCTTGCGGTCGGGGCGGTCGACGACGACCTGCCGGTCGAAACGGCCTGGCCGCAGCAGCGCCGGGTCGAGGATGTCGGGCCGGTTGGTGGCGGCGATCAAGATGATGTTGTCTTTCATCTCGAAGCCGTCCATCTCGACGAGCAGCTGGTTGAGGGTCTGCTCGCGCTCGTCGTGACCGCCGCCCATCCCGGCCCCGCGGTGGCGGCCGACGGCGTCGATCTCGTCCATGAAGATGATGCAGGGCGAGTTCTGCTTCGCCTGCTCGAAGAGGTCGCGGACGCGGCTGGCGCCGACGCCGACGAACATCTCCACGAAATCCGAGCCCGAGATCGAGAAGAACGGCACGCCGGCCTCACCGGCCACGGCGCGGGCGAGCAGCGTCTTGCCGGTCCCCGGCGGCCCGTAGAGGAGGACGCCCTTGGGGATGCGGGCGCCGAGCGCCTGGAATTTCTTCGGGTTCTCGAGGAACTCCTTGATCTCGTGCAGCTCCTGCACCGCCTCGTCGACCCCGGCGACGTCGCGGAAGGTTATTTTCGGTGCGTCCACCGACATCCGCTTCGCTTTCGATTTGCCGAAGTTCATGACCCGCGAGCCGCCGCCCTGCATCTGGTTCATCAGGAAGATCCAGAAGCCCAGGAAGAGGACGAAGGGCAGGATGTAGGTGAGCAGCGAGAGCAGGCTGGAGCCGCCCTTCCCCTTGACGTCGAACTCGACTTTGTTGCGCTCGAGCAAGTTCTGAAGGCTCTGCTCGGTATTCGGTGGATAGCCCGTCTCGAAGCTGTCGGCGTTCTCGCCTTTCGGGGTGACCTCGAGCGTGTTGTCCTCGGTCTTGACCGTGATCTCCTTGATCTCGCCCTTGGCGATCAGACCGGTCTTGGGTGCGATCAGCTCGTTGTAGGAAGGCGGCTCGGTGTCCGAGCCGGGGCTGATCACCCGCTGGGCCACGAAGGCGAGGATCACCACCAGCAGGATGGGAAACGCCGCGCTCTTGAAGAAACGCCTCACGGGAAAAATCAGCGTACCAGGGAGATTTCGGCGCCTAGCGGTTCTCCCGGGCGCGACTCACGGCTCCGGTGCGCCTTTTGCTCGCTATAGGTTCATAAAGCGCACCGGAGGCACCGCTACTCGTCGAGAGCGGCCACGAAGTCGAGGTTGCGATGGCGCTGCGCGTGGTCCAGCCCGTAGCCGATTGCGAAGCGATTGGGTATCTGGAACCCGACGTAGCGTGGCTCGAGGTCGACGCGGAGCCGCTCCGGCTTGGTCAACAGGGCGCAGGCCTCGAGCGAGGCCGGCTGGCGCGCCTTCAGGTTGCGCATCAGGTACTGAAGCGTGAGACCGGAATCGATGATGTCCTCGACGATCAGCACGTCGCGGTTCTCGATCGGCGCGTCGAGATCCTTGAGGATGCGGACGACGCCGGAGGAGTCGGTCTGCGAGCCGTAGCTGGAGACCGCCATGAAGTCGATCTCGCAGGGCACCGTCAGGTGCCGCATCAGGTCGGCGAGGAAGATCACGGCGCCCTTGAGGACACCGATCATGAAGAGGTCGCGGCCCGCGTAGTCGGTGCTGATCTCCCTGCCGAGCTCGGCGACGCGCCGCTGCAGGTCTTCGCTGGAGACGAGGGTCTCGCCGATCTGGGGGTCGGTCACGCGCGGCAGTCTAGGACCCGCCGGTAGTTGAGCACCCATTGGGTGCTCAAC
>DATABM010000011.1:0-4185 GCA_036259555.1 Solirubrobacterales bacterium | reverse complement strand
TCGAGACCTTCGAAGCGATGATGGAGCGGCTCGGCTTCGGTCGCGACCGCGTGAAGACCGCCGCGGCCACGGTGGCGGAGCGGATGGGACGGCTGAAGCTGAACGGCCGGATCCGCGGCTACTCGCCGCTCAGCCGCTTCGCCGAGCTCGACTTCCTCGCAATCGGGATCGAGGGCAAGAAGATCCTCTGGGCGAACCTGCGCGACTTCGGCGAACTGGGGAGCCGGCTGCCCGACGTCGACTTCGACGAGCTGATCCGCCGCGCCCAGGCGCAGCGCGACGAGCTCGAGCCGTTCAGGGCGCGGGCCGGGCGCGAGGCGTTCGGGGCTGCGGTCGCCGCGAGCGCTCCTCCCGCTTGAGCGCCGCCCGCGCGATGGCCTGCCCGACGCCGATCAGCACCAGGGCGAAGGCGAGGAAGCCGAGGTCCCAACCGAGCGGGCCGCCGAGGTCGTCGCGGACGTGATGGAGGCCGAGCACGAAGTGGTTGAGGCTGTCGAGCAGATTGAAGATTCCCCACCCCACGAGCAGCGCGCCCGCGTGGGCGAGCCACGGTGGCGCCAGGCGACCGTCGCGCCAGGCGCGCACCGTCAGCAGCGAGCCGACGAGCGCGACCAGCCAGGTGACGGCATGGAAGACGCCGTCGGCGGTCGTGTTGTCCTCGAGGCCGGCGAGGCTGTTTGCCGGGCAGCAGCCCTCGGCGCTGACCATGTGGTGCCACTGCAGCAGCTGGTGGAGGACGATCCCGTCGAGGAAGCCGCCGAAGCCGATCCCGAGCACGATCCCCGGCGCCAGCGACGGTCGGGGCACGGCTAGGCTCGTCTCGGTGGCAAAGGGCGAGTTCACGATGCTCCAGGTGGCGGGCCGCGAGGTGCGTCTCTCGAACCCCGCCAAGGTCTACTTCCCGAAACCGGGCTGGACGAAGCTCGACATCTGCGAGTACTACGTCGAGGTCGCCGAGGCGGCGCTCGTCCACCTGCGCGAGCGCCCGACCGTGATGAAGCGCTTCGTCAACGGGATCATGGAGGAGCCGATCTGGCAGAAGCGGGTGCCGCAGAAAGTGCCGGAGTGGCTGCAGACCGCGACCGTCTCCTTCCCGTCGGGCCGCACCGCCGAGGAGCTGGTCGCCGACGACGCCGCCCACCTCGTCTGGGCGGTCAACCTCGGCGTCATCGACTTCAACCCGTGGCCGGCCCGCCGCGCCGACCTCGACCGTCCCGACGAGCTGCGGGTCGACCTCGACCCGACCGAGGGCATCGCCTGGGACGACGTGCGGCGCACCGCGCTGGTCGTTCGCGACGTGCTCGCCGACCACGAGCTGCGCGGCTATCCGAAGACCTCCGGCTCGAAGGGCATCCACGTCAACGTGCGGATCGAGCCGCGCTGGGACTTCCTCGAGGTGCGCCGCGCCGCCCTCGCCCTGGCTCGCGAGGTGGAGAGGCGGGCGCCGGACCTGGCGACGACGGCCTGGTGGAAGGAGGAGCGACACGGCGTCTTCGTCGACTACAACCAGAACGCCCGCGACCGCACCGTGGCCTCCTGCTGGTCGGTGCGCCCGACCCCCGACGCGCGCGTCTCCTGCGCGCTTCGCTGGGAGGAGGTGGCCGACGTCGAGCCCGCCGACTTCCGTCTCGACACGGTGCCGCAGCGACTGCGCGGCGAGGGCGACCCGGCGGCCGACATCGACGCTCACCCCGGCTCGCTCGACTCCCTCCTGGCGCTGGCGCGGCGCGACGAAGAAGAAGGGCTCGGCGACGCTCCCTGGCCGCCGCACTTCCCCAAGCAGCGCGGCGAGCCGAAGCGGGTGCAGCCGAGCCGCGACCGCGACCGGCCCAAGCAGCGCGGCCGCGCCGGCGACCCGCAGCCGGGCGACCCGCCGCCCGGCGTCCGCAGCGGCGGCCGCCAGCAGGGCTTCGGCTCCAAGCCGCGCACCGGCCAGGGACACCTGGAGGAGTTCGAGGACTGACGCGCCCGGCTGGCGACCCGACCGCGAGCCGGTTATCTTCTCCGCTCAGTGAGGTTCAAGGGGAGGAACCCGGGGAGAGCGCTGCGCCGCCACCTCAGCTACGCGAACGTGATGGCGACGATCGCCGTCTTCGTCGCGCTGGGCGGCGCCTCCTACGCGGCGATCCAGCTGCCGAAGGGCAGCGTCGGCACGCGCGAGCTGAAGCAGGGTGCGGTCACCTCGAGCAAGCTGCGCGACGGCGCCGTGAAGCTGCGCGACCTCAGCAGGAGCGCGCGCGGCGGCCTCGGCGGGAACGCCGGTCCCGGCGGCGCGGTTGGCGCGGTCGGTCCGACGGGTCCAGCCGGCCAGCGCGGAGCCACCGGCCCGGCGTCTCCTCCGGGTGCGACCGGCCCGACCGGGCAGGCAGGCACGACCGGACCGACCGGGCCGGCGGGAGCTACTGGATCCGTGGGAACGACCGGGCCCGTGGGCGCGACCGGCGTCACCGGTCCCCCCGGCATCAGCAACCTCAGCCAGGGCAGCGCCTCTTCGGCGACCAACTCGAATGCCGGCAAGGTTGCGATCGCCCATTGCCCGCCGGGCACCGTCGCGATCGCCGGTGGCGGGGCCATCGGAGGCGAATACCTGATGGTCGCAATCGACCAAAGCGAACGCAACACCGACACCTCCTGGGTGGTGGCCGCGCACGAGCACACGCCGACCGACCAGAACTGGTCTATCACGGCCACCGTCTACTGCGCGGTCGTCGAGTCGTGAGCTGACGCGAGCCGCCGACACCGCGTTACCGCTTCCCGTACCGGGGTAGCCGACACCACCCCGCCGCAGTGACGCCGCGACCCGCGCGGCAGTGAGCGCCACGGTGACGAGGGCTCTTGAAAGACAAGACCCGAATGGGAGGACGTTCCGTGTTCAAGCACACCAAGCAACTGGCCTACAAAGTCAGGGTCGACAAACCGAATCCGGTCTTCGCCAAGATGCTCCAGCAGGCGATCGGCGGGGTCGAGGGGGAGATTCGCGTCTGCCTCCAGTACCTCTTCCAAGGCTGGAACTTCCGCGGGCCCACCCGCTACAAAGACATGCTCCTCAACACCGGCACGGAGGAGATCGGCCACATCGAGATGCTGGCCACCGCCGTCGCCCTCAACCTCGAGGAGGCGCCCGCCTCGCTGCAGGAGGAGATCGCCGGCCAGAACGGCACCGTCGCCGCGGTGCTCGGCGGCCAGGATCCGCGCCACGTGATCTCGTCCGGCCTCGGCGCGATGCCGGCCGACGCCAACGGCAACCCGTTCGACGGCTCCTGGGTGCTCGCCACCGGCAACCTCGCCGCCGACATGAACGCCAACGTCAACGCCGAGGGAGGCGGCCGCCTGCTCGCGACGCGGCTCTACGAGATGACCGACGACCCGGGGATGAAAGACATGCTGTCGTTCCTGATCGCTCGCGACACCATGCACCAGAACCAGTGGATGGCTGTGCTGGAGGAGCTGAAGGACATGGGGATGCCGGTGCCGAGCGATTTCCCCCAGGACCAGGAGAAGCGCGAGTTCAGCTACGACTTCTTCGTCCATTCCGACGGCGAAGTGCCCGACGACGCCCGCTGGACCAGCGGCAGCTCAGTCGACAGCCACGGCAAATTCGGCGTGCGCGAGGCCGAGGCGATGGGCGACGTGCCGGAGCTGGCGCCCGCCGAGGCGCGGCCGGAGCTGCACAGCGCGGTCGAGCAGGCGAAGGGCGGCAAGCTGCGCAAGATGAAGGACGCGGTGACGCCATGAGGCAGAGCGACTGACCACAGGCGGCGGACTGCGTCGGGCGGTCAGATAGGGGCGGGCGCCTGAGCTCGCCCGCCCCGGGCCGGCTGCGTGCAGAGCGAAGGCCCCGGCGGCTCGCCGCCGGGGCCTTTTCCACTCAGCGAGGCTCGAGGCCTCGGATTACCAGAGCGACTCGCTCACCCCGCTCTCGTTGAGCTGGAGAACCTTCGCTCGGTTCGCCGCCTCGGCGTCGCCGCCGTCGGCATCGGCGTCGCCGCCGTCGCCTCCGGTCGCGTCGCCGCTGCGCGCCTTGGTGTCGCCACCCTCGGCGTCGGCGTCGTTGCTGTGGCGTCGGCCCTTGCCGTACCCGTCACAGCCGCAGGAATCGTGCTGCCCCTTGCTGAAGGGCTGCTGCTGCTGTGGCTCGGACTTGGCGTAGGCGTTGCCGTTCCACTTCTGCGTGTTGCCGGTATT
>DATABM010000010.1:0-9631 GCA_036259555.1 Solirubrobacterales bacterium | reverse complement strand
CGCCGGCTCGTCGGCCACCTCACCGGGCTTTCTGTAGAGAGTCTCGCTCACGCCACCGCTCCGCGTCGGGGGGACGAAGGTAGATCGGGGCGGCGGGATCGTCGTCTCCGGCGGCTGGCTCGTCCGCCGCCAGGACGCAGATGTGCCGCGCGGCGATCCGATGCACGGCGTCGTCGTCGTCGGGGATCTCGACGCCCCTCGTCGTCAGCTGCTCGCGAAATCGTACCGCCCCCGAGCCCGCTGCCAGCGGTGGCTCCCTCAAGCCTGCGACACGTTGGGCGAGCTGCTCCGGGGCGCTGACGACGGGCCCCCAGGCTCGTTCCCCTGCGGCGGAGTACAGCGCCGCGAAAACCTCGCCGCGACGTGCGTCGAACACGCCCAGCCGCGGCGCCGTGCCCGGCCGCTCGGCCAGCGCCCGCCCCAGCGCGTCGAGGCTGCAAGCGCCGCGCACCGGCAAGCCCCGGCTGAGGCCGAGGGCCCGTGCGGTCGCAATCCCCACGCGCAACCCGGTGTAGGTGCCGGGGCCGCGCCCTACCGCGATCGCCTCGACCTCGGCCCAGCCGCCGGCGGCGCCCACCGCGCGCTCCACCTCGCCGAGCAGGGCGACCGTGTGGAGCGGTCCGCCCTTCTCGGACGTCCCGACCAGGGCCTCATGCAGCACCTCGCCGTCGCGCCAAGCGCAGACCGCCGTGTCCTCGGTCGAGGTGTCGAAGCCGATCAGCGCCAGGTCTCAGCCTCGGACGAAGAATTTAAAGAGGCCGACCCGTTTGCCGTCGACGAACCAGGTGACCTTGTGCTGACCGGGAATGTTCGTCGTGACCTTGTTGACGTAGAGCGTCCCGCGCAGCGCTTCCTGTTTGGGAGCACAGAGGTTTTTCCCGGTTGGGAAACGGACGCAGACGGTGTAGAAGACGTCGGCGCGGTTGCTGCGGAAGAAGGCGCCCTTTTTCTGTTTCTTGTGGCAGGAATGCGACGGTTTCGCGTTCTGCGAGAGGCCGCAGGCGACGTAGTGCCTGAAGGCGGCGGCGTCGGCCGTGGCCGGTGCGGCGCTCGTCAAAATCCCGACCGCCAGGGCTATTACCGCCAGCCGCTTCACTGCTCTCATCTCGCCGCTTCCTCCTTGTTTGCTTTGCGCGGGAGCGATGCTACACACACCGCCCTACCCCGAACACCGCTATTTGCGGTGAGGTGCGGCGTCGACCTCGACCCGGCGCCTGTCGCCGCCGAGATGGGCGATCCGGACGGTGACGAGCTCGCGGTCGGCGAGCTCCGGTGCCGCGGCCGCCGGCCACTCGACGAAGGCGACCGAGTCGCCATCGAGGTAGTCGTCGAGCAGCGCCGGTTCCTCCTCGTCGAGGCCGCTGAGCCGGTAGAGATCGAGGTGGGAGACCGGGACGCGGCCCTGGTAGCGCTGCCCGATCGTGAAGGTCGGTGAGGTCACCGGCCCCTCCACTCCGAGCGCCCGGCAGGCGCCGCGGACCAGCGTAGTCTTGCCGGCGCCGAGTTCGCCGCTGATCACCACCACGCCCCCGGGCTTCAGTCCCTCCGCCAGGCGACCGCCGAGCGCTTCGGTCTCCGACGCCCCGCTGGTCTCGTAGGTCTCCACCCGGCTAACCGAAGAAGTCGAGCTGGTCGTCCGCAGGCTGCGGCGGGCCGGGCACCGGCGCCGCCTCGATCTCCTCTTCGTCCCCCGGTGCCCCGGTCGGGGGCGGACCGGCGAGCAGCCTCGGCAGCAGCTCGATGTCGCTGCGCAGCGTCTCCTTCATCGCCGGCGTCCGCAGCGCCGCCGCGGGGTGCAAGAGCGGCAGCAGGAAGACCGTGCGGCCGCCAAGCTCGTGCACCTGCGGCGTCCCTCTGACCCGCGTGATACCGGCGGGGTTGCCGGTCAGCAGCTTGGTCGCGAAGTTGCCGAGCGTGCAGATCACCTTCGGCTCGATCAGCCGCACCTGCTCGAAGAGGTAGGGGCGGCAGGCCTCGATCTCGAGCGGCTGCGGGTCGCGGTTGCCGGGCGGGCGGCTCTTGAGGACGTTGGCGATGAAGACATCGCCGCGCGAGAGCCCGATGCCCCCCAAAAGCTCGTTCAGCAGCTGGCCGGCGCGGCCGACGAAGGGCAGGCCGCGCCGGTCCTCTTCGGCGCCCGGCGCCTCGCCGACGAACATCAGGTCGGCATCGGCATCGCCCGCCCCGAATACGGTGCGGGTGCGGGTCTCGTGCAGCGGGCACTTCCTGCAGCTCTCTACCTCTTTGTAGAGCTCGACCAGCGCCGCGCGCCGCTCCGCCGCCGTGGCGCTCACCTCGCCGCCCCCCGCCCACGGCGCGTCGCTTCGCGCTCGCGCCGCCTCGCTTCGTCCGAGCGCACCCGGGCGCCGCGCGGCTGGCGTCCGGGCGGCGAGACAGGCGAGAAAAGACGTCTCGTCACAGCCGAGCCGCAGCGCGGGCATGGGGCAGCGGCGTTCAGCCCCAGTAGCTCCTCGAACCGCTCCCCGCATTCGCCACACTCGAACTCGTAGATCGGCATTGCCGGGGCAATGCTAGTCGTGCCGGGCCGGGTGGCGACCAGGGATAGTCTGACCAGATGCGAGCGGTCGGAGGGAGACGAACCGTGGTCGGTATCGGCGTCCTGGCGCTGCTCTGCGCGAGCCCGGCCGCGAGCGCCGGCGCCCGCGGCCCCAGCCCTGTCCCGCTGATCGGGGAATTTCACCTGCGCGCCAGCAAGGGCTATGAGTTGAACGGCTTCATCCTCGGCCGGATCGTGGCGCTGGAAGCGACCTCGGGCAACGTCAGCGCCGAGTACGTCGTCGCGGGCAAGAGGACCGGTGGCCGCCTCGAGGCCCGTTTCGGTCGTCTCGGCCGCCTGGCACTTGCCTTCCGGCCAGCCGATCAGCGGGAGCGCTGCAAGCTGTTCCAGCTTGGCACCTATCGGGGCACCATCGAGTTCAGTGGCGAGCGCGGCTACACCAGGGTCGCGGCGAGCTCGGCAAAGGGCATCGGGCTCCTCACCCCCGCAGACGACTGCGCCGCCAACGCCGCGGCGGCGAGACGTCGCCCGACCATCACCACGCACCTGCACGCGGTCGCCAAGCGAGGAGAACGCTCGGCCTCTGTCAGCGTCTTCGGCGTGGCGGGCTTCGGCCGCCACTTCCTGTTGGCCTCGCGCGAAGAGCGTCGGGAGAAGATGACCATCGTCCGCTACGCCCACGCGCTCGTGGGCGGCAGCAACGCCTTCGTCGCCAGCGGACCCGGCCAGCACCCCGCGTTCGCCGTTCTGAGGCCACCGAAGCCGTTCGCCGGCAGTGCCGTGTTCGAAGAGAGGGGCGAATTCGCGAACGCCTGGACCGGCGACCTCTCCGCCTGGCTACCGGGGGCCGGTCGCGTCCCCCTCGCCGGGCCGACCTTCTCGTCGAGCCTCTGCAGGAAGCGGGCCAACCAGCCCGGCTGCGCGCTGGATCCGACCGTGCGGCGACCGCTATCGACGCTTCAGGGCAGCGGCTCCCAATCCCAGCTCTTGGGCGACGCGAGGCTCTCCTGGTCGAGGTACGTGCGGAACTCGGCCAGCTCGGCGGGCTCTACTCCGTAGACGTGGTCGGGCTCGGGGAAGCGGCGTGAGCGCACCTCTTCGGCGTAGCGCTTGACCCCCTCGACCATCTGCGCGTTGACGTCGGCGTAGCGCTTGACGAACTTCGCCATCCGGCCGGTCGTGATCCCGAGCAGGTCGTGGAAGACGAGCACCTGACCGGCGGTAGCCGGGCCGGCGCCGATGCCGATCGTCGGCACCTCGAGCTTCTCGACGATCGCCTCGGCGATCGCCGCCGGAACCGCCTCGAAGACGATCGCGAAGCAGCCAACCGACTGCAGGGCCAGTGCGTCCTCGAGCAGCTTGATCGCGCTCCGGGCGCTCTTCCCCTGGGCTTTGTAGCCGCCCAGCGCGGTCGCGGTCTGCGGCGTGAGGCCGACGTGGCCCATCACGGGGATACCCGAGTTGACGATCGCCCGCGCCCGCTCGACCGAGATTCCACCCGCCTCCAGCTTCACCGTCTGGCAGCCGGTCTCCTTGACGAGGCGCTGGGCGTTGCGTACCGCCAGCTCGTTGCTCGCCTCGTAGCTCCCCATCGGCATGTCGCCGACCATCAGCGGCGTCTTCAACCCCCGCCGCACCGCCTTGCCGAGGACGATCATCTCGTCCATCGAGACCGGCTCGGTCCCCGGGTAGCCGAGCACCACCATCGCAGCCGAGTCGCCGACCAGGACCACGTCGACGCCGGCCTCCTCGGCGACGGTCGCGGAGGGATAGTCATAGGCGGTGACCATTACGATCGGATCGCCCGCCGCCTTCATCTCGGCAAGGCGAGGCAGGGTGACGGGCTGGCGATCGGCCGGCGGCGGAGCGGTATGGGAGCGGCTGCCGGAGCTCATGACAACGCCTCGCGCTTCGCTCCCTCGCGACGAACCAGATATGCACGCTCGGTCGCTGCCCCGCTCATTGGGCGACCTCGCGTGGGTCGGCGACGTCGGGTCCGCCGGAGAGCAGCACCTCGGGATGGCTGTCCACTGCGACGATCTCGTTCTCCTCGCCGACGTGGACGACGACCGGCGAGTAGGACTCCAGGTCGCGCTCATCGTAGGCGCCGAAGGAGGCGACGATGATCTTGTGGCCGGGCCGGGTCAGGTGGGCGGCGGCGCCGTTGACCTGCATGGTGCCCGAGCCCGGCTCGCCGTCGATCACGTAGGTGACGAAGCGGGCGCCGTTGTCGATGTCCCAGACGTGGACCTGCTCGTTGGTGATCAGGTCGGCGCTGGCCATCAGCTCGGTGTCGATCGTGATGCTGCCGATGTAGCCGACGTCGCAATCGGTCACCGTGGCGCGGTGGATCTTGGACTTCAGCATCTGCCGTTGCATCAGGTTCGGGCCTCCGTGTCGCCGGGGTCGGGGTCTGGGTCTTCGCTCCGGCCGGAGGGCCGGATGGTCAGGTTGTCGATCAGCCGGGCGTCGCCTACCCGGGCCGCCACCGCGACCAGGATCGGGCGCCCGTTCAGCTCGGTTACCTCGCTGAGGTCGTCGGGATCGCGCGCCTCGAGGTACTCGGGTTGGATCCCCGCGGCGGCGAGCTCGCGGCGACCTGCTTCGAGTGCCGCAACGAGCGAACCGGCCGCGGCGCGCTCCTCGACCCTCCGCAGGGCCCTGGAGAGCGCCGTAGCACGCTCACGGTCCGCGGGCGACAGATAGACGTTGCGCGAGCTCATCGCCAGCCCGTCGGCCTCGCGCACGATCGGCAGCGCCTCGACTCGCACCGGGAAGTCGAGGTCGCGAACCATGCGGCGGATCACGGCGACCTGCTGGGCGTCCTTCTGGCCGAAGTAGGCGACGTCCGGCTGTGCCGCGTTGAAGAGCTTGGCGACCACGGTGGCAACGCCGCGGAAATGCTCAGGGCCGCGGCGATTCGGGTCCCCGCAGAGCACCTCTGCGATGCCCCCGACCTCGATCTGCGTCGAGAAGCCTTCCGGGTAGACCTCCTCGACGGGCGGAGCCCAGACAAGGTCGACACCGGCTTCGGCCGCCAGCTCGGCGTCGCGCCGCTCGTCGCGCGGGTAGCGCTCGAAGTCCTCGCCGGGTCCGAACTGAGTGGGGTTGACGAAGAGGCTCATCACGACGACGTCGCACTCGGCGCGGGCGGCGCGAAGGAGCGACAGGTGCCCCTCGTGCAGATAGCCCATCGTCGGCACGAGGCCGATCGTGCGACCCGCCGCGCGCGACGGCGCCAGCTCTGCGCGCAGGTCGGACTTGGCGCGGACGAACTCCACGCCGGCATTTGCGTGCGGTGGCTCGATCAGTGCGGAAGTCATCTGGTCCATGCCCATTAGGGGTCACGGCCTCTTGTCGAGAGTATAGGCACGAACGCCACGCTTCCGTGACGCCTGCACCCACCGACTGAGGACTTGACCCCCCTATAGCGAGGTCAACTCCTCAGTCGGCACGATCGTTGGGTGGGAGTGGCGCGCTCCCGCTACGAGAATTCGATTGCCCTGACGACCTTCGCCGGCGCGCCGGCGGCTATCGAGCCGGCCGGCAGGTCCTGGGTCACGACCGAGTTGGCACCGATCACGCAGCGCTCCCCGACCGTGACGCCGCTGGTGACCACGCAGTTGACCCCGAACCAGCAGTTGGAGCCGATCCGCACCGGCCCCTTGCTCGTAAAGCCCTGCCAGGTGATCGGCGTGTTGCGGTCGTCGAAGCGGTGGTCGGCGTCGCCGACGAAGCAGCCGTTGGCGAACATCACGTGGTCGCCGATCTCGATGCGCTCGTGGGCCGCGAGCATCGTGTTGCGGTTGAGGAAGCAGCCCTCGCCGATCGCGATGCGCGCCTGGGGGGCCAGCGTGATCCAGCAGCCCGGCTCGAGCAGCGTTCCTTCGCCGATCTTCAGCCGGCCCTCGTCCAGCGCCTCGAGGATCTCCCCCTCGAACGGCTCGCGAACGAAGAAGCCGCCGCGGGCGGCGTGCCGAGCGAGGCGCCACCGTCGCGCGAGGCGGCGATTGCGCTCGTACCAGCGCCGCTTCGCCCACCAGGTTCGCCAGCCGCGCTGTCCGCTCACGCGTCGGACGCTATCCGTCCGTCCGCGCCTGGCGACTTATGGCCCCATATGGCGCATAACTCGCCAGTCAGGCCGCGACCGGCTCGCGGCGGCGGCGCTTGCCCTTCGCGCGCGTCGCCGGCCCCGCTGGCTCGACCAGCTCGGAGAGGAAGCGACCGGTGTAGGAGCCCTCGACCGCAGCGATCTCCTCGGGGGTCCCGGTAGCCACCAGCTCACCGCCTTCCTCGCCGCCCTCCGGCCCGAGGTCGATCAGGTAATCGGCGGTCTTGATCACGTCGAGGTTGTGCTCGATGACGACGACGGTGTTGCCGGCGTCGACCAGGCGGCCGAGCACGTCGAGCAGCCGCTGCACGTCGGCGAAGTGAAGGCCGGTGGTCGGCTCGTCGAGGATGTAGAGGGTGTCGCCGGTCGCGACTTTCGAGAGCTCGGTGGCCAGCTTGACCCGCTGCGCCTCTCCTCCGGAGAGGGTCGTCGCCGGCTGGCCGAGCCGGATGTAGTCGAGGCCGACGTCGTGCAGGGTGCGCAGTCGCCGCGCGATCTTCGGCACGTTCTGGAAGAAGCCGACGGCCTCCTCGACCGACATCTCGAGCACGTCGGCGATGCTCTTGCCCTTGAAGCGAACCTCGAGCGTCTCGCGGTTGTAGCGCTTGCCGTGGCACTGCTCGCAGGGGACGTAGACGTCGGGGAGGAAGTGCATCTCGATCTTGATCTGGCCATCGCCGCGGCAGACCTCGCAGCGCCCACCCTTGACGTTGAAGCTGAAGCGACCCGGCTTGTAACCGCGGGCCCGCGACTCCTGCGTCTGCGTGAAGAGCTGGCGGATGTGGTCGAAGACGCCGGTGTAGGTGGCGGGATTGGAGCGCGGCGTGCGTCCGATCGGCGACTGGTCGATGTTGATGATCTTGTCGATCTGCTTGAGGCCGTCGATGCCGTCGTGGGCGCCCGGACGCAGCTTCGCCTGGTGCAGCCGGTTGGCGACCGCGTGGTGGAGCGTCTCGTTGACCAGGGTCGACTTGCCCGAGCCCGAGACCCCGGTCACGCAGCAGAAGACGCCGAGCGGCACCTCGGCGTCGATCCCCTTCAGGTTGTGTTCGCGGGCCCCGCGCACCGTCAGCCAACCACGCGGCCGCCGCCGCTCCGCCGGCACCTCGATCTGGCGCTTTCCGGCCAGGTACTGCCCGGTCAGCGAGGCCGAGTCCTTGGCGACTTCGGCCGGCGTGCCGGCGGCGATCACGTGGCCGCCGTGCTCACCGGCACCCGGCCCTAGGTCAACCAGGTGGTCGGCGGCGCGCATCGTCCCCTCGTCGTGCTCGACGACGATCACCGTGTTGCCGAGGTCGCGCAGCCGGTCGAGCGTCGCGATCAGCTTCTCGTTGTCGCGCTGGTGCAGACCGATCGAGGGCTCGTCGAGCACGTACATCACGCCCACCAGGCTGGAGCCGATCTGCGTCGCCAGTCGGATCCGCTGCGCCTCGCCACCCGACAGCGAGCGCGCCGACCGGTCCAGCGAGAGGTAGCCGATGCCGACGTTGTCGAGGAAGGCGAGCCGTTCGGAGATCTCGCGGACGATCAGCCGCGCAATCGCCCGCTCGGTCTCGTTGAGGTCGAGCTCGGCGATCCACTGCCGCGCCGCCCGCGCCGACTTCTTCGTCAGCTCGGCGATGCTGAGCCCGCCGACCGTCACCGCGAGCGTCTCGGGCCGCAGCCGCGCTCCCTCGCATTGCGGGCAGGGCTGCTCTGCCATGTACCCCTCGATCCGCTCGCGGTTGGTCTCCGAGTCGGTCTCTTCGTAGCGACGCTCGAGGTTGTTGACGATTCCCTCGAAGCGCACCCTGTAGGAGCGGCGGCGGCCGAAGCGGTTCGTGTAGCTGACCAGGTGGCGCTCGTCGCCGGTTCCGTAGAGGAAGATCTCCTTGTCGCTCTTCTTGAGCTTCGCCCAGGGCTTGTCGAGGTCGACGCCGTAGGTCTCGGCGACCGAGGCGACCAGCCGCTTCCAGTAGGCGGTGACGCCGCGGTTCCACGGCTGCAGCGCTCCCTCGCCGAGCGAGAGGGTCGGGTCGGGGACGACCAGCTCGGGGTCGATGACTTTCTGGAAACCGAGCCCGTGGCAGCGCTCGCAGGCGCCGTGCGGGGAGTTGAAGGAGAAGATCCGTGGCTCCAGCTCGGGGATCGACGTGCCGCAGTGCAGGCAGGCGAACTGCTCGGAGAAGAGCAGGTTGTCGCCCTCGACCACCTCGACTTCGACCAGACCCGCGGCGAGGCCTGCCGCGGCCTCGACCGACTCCGAGAGGCGGCGGCGCAGGTCCGGCTTCATCACCAGCCGGTCGACGACGACGGCGACGTCGTGTTTGTACTTCTTGTCGAGGACTATCTCCTCGTCGAGGCGGCGCAGCTCGCCGTTCACCTTCACCCGCGAGTAGCCCTCGAGCCGGAACTGCTCCAGCAGCTTGCCGTACTCGCCTTTGCGACCTCGCACCACCGGCGCCATCACCATGAACTTGGTTCCCTCCTCGAGGGTCATCAGGCGGTCGACGATCTGCTCCTGCGACTGCCCGGTGATCGGCTCCTTGCAGGTGGGACAGTGCGGAACGCCGATCCGCGCCCAGAGCAGGCGCAGGTAGTCGTAGACCTCGGTGACCGTGCCGACCGTCGAGCGCGGATTGCGCGAGGTCGTCTTCTGGTCGATCGAGATCGCCGGCGAGAGGCCCTCGATCGAGTCGACGTCGGGCTTCTCCATCAGGCCGAGGAACTGACGCGCGTAGGCGGACAGCGACTCGACGTAGCGGCGCTGTCCCTCGGCGTAGATGGTGTCGAAGGCAAGGCTCGACTTGCCCGAGCCCGAGAGCCCGGTGATGACGATCAGGGCGTCTCGAGGCAGCTCGACGTCGATGCCCTTGAGGTTATGCTCACGGGCACCCGAGATGACGATCCGGTCGGAAGCGGCCACTCAGCTCGATTCTACGCAGGCGAACAGACGTTCGAAAAGAGCGTGGCTGAGGTTTGTCGCGCTATGCGGCACAAAAGTCGACCACGGTGCTCAGTAG
>DATABM010000009.1:0-8393 GCA_036259555.1 Solirubrobacterales bacterium | reverse complement strand
CTCCTCCTGGCCGAGGAGCTCGCGCAGCAGGTCGCGGTCGAGGGCCAGGGCCGCGGCGCGGCGCTCGGCGTTCGGCGTGTCCCCCTCGTACATGTACGTGGCGACGTAGTCGAAGAGGAGCGAGGAGGCGAAGGGCGAGGCGGTCGGCGTCTCGACCTCGACCAGGTCGAGGCGGCGCGAGTGGAGGTCGCGCAGCAGGTCGCGCAGCGAGGGCAGGTCGAGCACGTCGCGCAGGCACTCGCGGTAGGTCTCGAGGATGACCGGGAAGCGGGGGAAGTCGCGCGCCACCTCGAACAGGCTCTGCGACTTCAGCCGCTGCTGCCAGAGGGGCGTGCGCTTGCCGGGGTAGGCGCGCGGGATCAGCAGCGAGCGGGCGGCGTTCTCGCGGAAGCGGGCGCCGAACAGCGCCGTGCCGGAGAGCTCGCGGACGACCAGGTCCTCCAGCTCGTCGGGCTCGATCATCACCAGGTCCGCGGGCGGCGGGTCGTCGGCGTCGGGCAGGTGGACGACGATCCCCTCGTCCGACCAGATCGCGTCGGCCTCCAGGTCGCGCTCCTCGCGAATCTTCTGGGCCAGCGCCAGGCCCCAGGCAGCGTGGACGCGGCCGCCGTAGGGCGAGAGCACGCAGAGCCGCCAATCGCCGATCTCGTCGCGGAAGCGCTCGACCACGATCGTCTCGTCGGAGGGGACGACGCGGGTCGCCTGCTGCTGCTCGCGCAGGTAGGCGACGAGGTTGCGGGCGGCGCGCTCGTCCAGGTCGTAGTCGCGCGCCAGCTCCTCGGGCTCACGGGCGACTGCCTCGCGGGCGAAGGCGCCGATCGCCTTGCCGAGCTCTGCGGGGCGGCCGATCCCGTCGCCCTTCCAGAACGGTACCGCGCCCGGGAGGCCCGGGGCCGGCGTGACGATGACCCGGTCGCGGGTGATGTCCTCGATCCGCCAGGTCGTCGCGCCGAGCAGGAAGGTCTGGCCGGGCCGCGCCTCGTAGACCATCTCCTCGTCGAGCTCGCCGACCCGGCGGCCGTCGGGCAGGTGGACGCCGTAGAGGCCGCGGTCGGGGATCGTGCCGGCGTTGGTGACGACCAGCGAGCGGGCGCCTTTGCGGCCGTGGATCGTCCCCTTGGTTCGGTCCCAGACGATCCGGGGCCGCAGCTCGGCGAAGCGGTCCGACGGGTAACGACCGTCGAGCATGTCGAGCACGTTCTCGAGCTGTTCTCGCGAGAGGTCGCTGAAGGGCTCGGTCGCGGTGACAAGGCGCTCGACCTCGTCCACGGCCCACTCGTCGAGCGCCGCCATCGAGACGAGGTGCTGGGCGAGTACGTCGAGGGGGTTGCGCGGGATCACCGTCTCCTCGATCGCCCCCTCGCGCATCCGCCGCGCGACCACCGCGCACTCGAGCAGGTCGGCGCGGAACTTGGGGAAGATGCGGCCGCGCGAGACCTCGCCCAGCGAGTGGCCGGCGCGGCCGACCCGCTGCAAGCCGCGGCTGACCGACTTCGGCGACTCGACCTGGATCACCAGGTCGACCGCGCCCATGTCGATTCCCAACTCCAGCGACGAGGTCGCGACGAGGCAGGGAAGCTGCCCGGACTTCAGCATCTCCTCGACCACGGTCCGCTCCTCGTGGGAGAGGGAGCCGTGATGGGCGCGGGCGATCTCCACCTGGCCGTCCTGGCCCGCGGGTCCTGTCGCCGCAGGGGACCCACCACCCCCTGCGGTCGCTAAAGCGTCCTCGGGGGTGGTCCCCCCTACGACGCCACCCGCGGGAGAATTGTCGGAGTTGCCCAGCTGCTCCGTGGCCGGGAGCTCGTCCCATGCGAGCTCGTTGAGGCGCTTCGCTATTCGCTCCGCTGCCCTCCTGTTGTTGACGAAGACGATGGTCGAGGTGTGCTCTTGGACGAGCTTCAACAGCTCGGGATAGATGGCTGGCCAGATTGAGCGGACGTGGGCGTTGGGCTCGCCGTCGGCCGGCACGCCGTCCTCGGTGGGGAAGTTGGGCGCTCCCGGTTCGGACATGTCCTCGACCGGGACGACGATCTCCAGATCGAGCTCCTTCGCCACCCCCGCGTCGACGATCTCGCAGTCCCGCTTTGGCCCGACCAGGAATTTGGCGATCCGCTCCAGCGGGCGCTGGGTGGCGGAGAGGCCGATGCGCTGGACCTTCTCTGCCTCGCTGAGGTCCTCCAGCCGCTCCAGGGTCAGCGCCAGGTGTGATCCCCTCTTGCTCTGCGCCACGGCGTGGATCTCGTCGACGATCACCGCCTCGACCCCGGTGAGGATCTGTCGCGCTTCGGAGGAGAGGATCAGGTAGAGCGACTCCGGCGTCGTGATCAGGATGTCGGGCGGGTCTTTGCGCATGGCCCGCCGTTCCGCCTGTGAGGTGTCCCCGGTGCGCAGCCCGACCGAGATCTCGGCGCCGATCCCGCGCAGCGGCGCCCGCAGGTTGCGCTCGATGTCGTAGGAGAGCGCCTTGAGCGGCGAGACGTAGACAATCTTCACGCCGGCCTCTGGCCGACGGGCCGATTTGTCAAGTTCGGCTTGACCTTTTGGCCCGTCGGCAGCGGGAGGATGGGCGGTGCGGCGCGAGAGCCGGTCGATGCCCCAGAGGAAGGCGGCGAGGGTCTTGCCGGAGCCGGTCGGGGCACAGATCAGCGCGTTGGCGCCCCCCGAGATCGCCTCCCAGCCACCGGCCTGCGCAGGCGTCGGCCCCTCGAAGGAAGCCTCGAACCAGCGGCGCACCGGCGCGCTGAAGGGCGCCAGCGGGTCGGTCTCGACGGTCGATTTCCGGTCAGTCGCCAACCGACCGATCTTACGCATCCGCCGCCGACGGGCCGAAAAACACGACCGGACCGGCGAAATTGGCCCGCCGGCCGAGGCGGGCGACGCTTTACGGGTCGAGGCTGGCTCGCGGCACGATCTCCGCGTCACCGCCGGTCCAGCGGGTGAAGGCGTACCAGGAGGGCTTTGCCTCGCGCGCGTCGGTGAGCAGGCCGGCCGAGTCGCAGAACTGGCAGGCGCCGAACGCGTCGACCCAGGAGAACCACCAAACGCCGCCGATCCGCCAGCCACGGCGGTGGTTGACGAGCATCGAGAAGGCGCGGTGCAGCTCCCGCGCCTGGCCCTGCAGGCCGCGCTCCCAGCGCGACTCGAAGCTGTCGGAGCCCCAGCCGAGCTCGGTCACGTAGAGCGGCGTGGCGGCGTCGTTGTGGACTCGCATCACGCGGCGCAGGTTGCGGATCTGGGGCCGCATCGCGCTCGCGTCGGCGACGTAGGGGTGCAGCGCCACGCCGTCGAAGTGCCGCTTGACGCGGCGGGCGCGGTAGAGCCTCGATAGGAAGTCGCCCGAGCTGACGTTTGGCGGAATCTGCAGCGGCCGGCCGAAGAAGCCGCCGAGAATCACCTCGGCGCGCCGGTCGGCGCCGTGGATCGCGCGGCCGCTGACCCTGACCAGCCGCGCGAAGCTCTCCGGGTTGGCGCGGCCGAAGGTGACGATGTTCGGCTCGTTCCAGACCTCCCAGCGGCGGATCGGCAGGTAGGGCAGCGCCGGGTTCTCCTCCCAGAAGCTGCCGCCGGCGCCGAAGCGGTCGACGGCGCGACGCAGGAAGGACGACCAGGCGCGCAGCTGCATGGCGCTCGCCGGCTCCAACCAGAGCTCCCGCGAGACCCAGCCCGGCGCGCCCCAGGCAAAGGGCAGGACTCGGATGCCGTGCTGGGCGGCCAGCGTCACGCCGCGTTCGAAGACGTTCCAGTTCGGCTCCGCGAAGAGCGGTGACACCGTCTCGATCTCGGCCCAGTAGAGCGGCAGCCGCATGCTGTCGACGTTCGCTTCCGCCATTAGCCGGTGGTCGCGCTGGTCGAGCGAGCCCTGCGGGGTTATGCCGACGAACCCGGGCGGCGCGACCCGCGCCGCCGCCTGCCAAGCCCCGCTCGCCGTCGCCGCCAAGACGGCGAGCAGGAAGAGCAGGAGTCGAAGCGGCGTGCGAATCGCGCGCTGCGTCCTAAGGCCTGCCACCAGCAAAGCCTACGTAGGCTCGCCAGGCGGGCTTCGGCGCGAAGGCCACGGTGAAGAGTCCGGAGCCGTCGCAGAAGTTGCAGCTGCCGCGCTTGTCTTCGACCGAGAACCAGAAGACCCGCTGCACCTTCCATTTCCTCTGGTTGGCGCGCACCAGACCGAAGGCGCCTTTCAGCTGGGCCGCCTGGCCGGTCCGGCCTTTGTTGAAGGAGTTGCCTGCCCGCGGGCGCTGCGAGCTCCAGCTGACCTCCGTCAGCCAGAGGCCCTTGCCGGCGTCGCGGTGCGCCTGCAGGACGTCGCGGAACTCCTCCACGTAGGGGGTGAAGTTGCGGTAGTTGCCGGTGTAGGGGTGCAGCGCCACGCCGTGGAATTTGCGCTTTACCCCTGGCGTCGCCAGGTACATCCGGTTGAGGAAGTCGGCGGCGAAGTAAGCCTGCGGCGGGCGGCGTTTGAAGGTCGCCTCGAGCGGCCGCGCGAAGAGGCCCGCCAAGATCAGCTTCGCGCCGGCGTCGACGCTCCTGATCGCCGTGTAGGACATCTTCACCAGCTGCCCGTATTCCTTCGGGTTGGGCCGCACGACGAAGTACTTGAAGTTGGGCTCGTTCCAAATCTGCCAAGTGCGAATCGGCCGCGGCGGGATCGCCGGGTTGGCCGTCCAGAAGGCGCCTTCGGGGCCGTAGCGGGCGACAGCTTCGCTGGCGAAGCGCTGCCAGCCGAGCCGCTGCGTGCCGTTGTTGACGGGCAGGAACTTCGGCGCGTGCACGCCGCCGCCTGAGCCCGGCACGGGCGCCGCCGGCACGGCCCAGGTCGGGGCGCCGTAGAGGAAGGGCAGCACCTCGACGCCGGCGCGGGTCGCCGTCCCGACGATGCCGTCGACCGAGGACCAGTCGAAGCCTCCGCCGCGGACGGGCTGCACGTTGCCCCAGAAGATCGGCACACGAATGCTGTCGACGCCGCCTCGCTTCAGGCGTTCCAGCCTTTCGAGGCTGATGTTGTCCTGCGGGACGACGCCCCAGAACTTGCCCGGAACGGCCTGCGCCACGCCCGGCGCGACCGCCGCAAGCAGGGTTGCCAGCGCCAGGGCGGCGACCAACGCGCGCGCACCAATGCTCATGCGAACAGCTAGCTGTCCCATTCGCTCAGCCCGCCTCGGTCGAGGCCGGAGCGCCGGGATCGGTGTCCCGGCGCTTCTTCCTCATCGCCAGCACGCCGAACGAGATGGCGGCGAGCACGGCGAGGGCGATCAGGATCGGCACCAGCGGGGAGCTGCCGTCGTCGCTCGAAGCGGCGCTCGCGTCGAGCGGCTTGACGTCGCCGCCGGCGCCGCTCCTTTCGTCGCCGGCCTGCTTGCCGGCCGCGCCGCCCTTGCCGCCATCGTTGCCGCCGCCGGCGCCGCCCTGCTCGTCGTCGGAGCCGTCCTTCGACTTGCCCTCGGCGGTCGAGCCGGAGCGCCTGGAAGACTGATCCGAATCGTCACCCCCGCCAACGGTGTTCGAACGGCCTGAAGGGTCCTTGTCGGACGTGTTGCCGGTCACCGTCGGGGGCGCGTCGGAATACTGAATCCCGCTCGAATCTTCAGCCACGGCCAGCCCAGGAACCAGAGCGAATGCCATTAACGCAGAGATCGAAAGCGACAGGAGGCCGGGACGAACTTGCCGGGGGCTTCGGTGGGGGCTCTCAAGCATGGCGCGCAAGGTTAGAGCAATCGGCGGCGTTAGTCGCGCCAGCAGCCCTGATCGCCGGGCTCGCCCTCGAGGGCGGCGGATACGGCCTGACGGGGCGTCACATCGCCGGCCTCGCGGCATGGCTCGTGGTCGTCGGCCTGCTGGTCCTGGGCGCTGGCTCGAAGGCCCCCGTGGCGCGTCCGTTCCTCTGGTCCGTCGCATCGATCCTATTCCTCGCTCTCTGGTCGGCGCTCTCGTCTGCCTGGTCGGGATCGGCCGAGCTGAGCGTCGTCGAGGCCGACCGCACGCTCGTCTATCTCGGCATCTTCCTTGCCGCGTTCCTGATCGCCCAAACCGAGCGAAGGCGCCAACGTTTCGCTGAAGGTTTGGCAATTGGCGCCGCGATCGTCGTCATGCTCGGGCTCGCCAGCCGCCTCCTGCCCGACCTGGTAGAGGTCGCTAACTCGCTCGGCAGCGGCGCGCAGCTGCGCTATCCGCTTGGCTACTGGAACGCCAACGGAATCGTCTTCGCAGCCGCCGTGGCGCTGCTGCTCTGGCTGAGTCGCGAGGCGGTGTGGCCCGGATTGCGCTGGCTGGCCGTGGCGACGATGCCGGCGGCGCTGGTCGGCCTCTACTTCACCTTCTCGCGCGGCGGCCTGCTGGCGCTCGCGATCGGCGTCGGCTGCCTGCTGGCGCTCTCGCGAGACCGTCTCTGGCTGCTGGCGACCGCCTCGCTGGCGGCGCTCGCCGCCGCGCCCGCCCTCCTCGCCGCCCAAGCCCGCGACGCGCTCGAGGACAACGCGGTCTCCCAAACGGCGATCGATCAGGGCCATGAGGTTTTCTGGATCCTGCTCGCCGGCACCACCCTCGCCCTCGCGCTCTTCGCGCTTCTGCGCCGCGTCGAGCGTCGCGGCGGTCGGTTCACCGGACGGATGATCGAGGTCTCGCGCAGCCCCACCCTGCTCAAGGCGGTCGCCGCGGGCCTGGCGATCATCGCCTTGGTCGCCACGCTGGCCGTCGGCGGGCGGGCCTGGGACCGCTTCTCCAGCCCCGACATCCAGGCGCCCAGCGAGCCGGTGGGGAACTTCAGCGACCTCTCCGGCGCCGGACGCTACGACTTCTGGCGCGTTTCCTTCGACGCTTTCGGCGAAGAGCCGTTGGCCGGGGTCGGCGCCGGCAGCTACGAGTTCGCCTGGGAGCGGCACCGTGAGACCGAGCAGCCGATCCATGATGCCCATTCGCTCTACTTCGAGGCGTTCGCCGAGCTCGGCGTCGTCGGCGGCCTGGCCGTGCTGGCGCTCGTCGCGATCCTGCTTTGGACCGCGTTCGCCGCCTGGCGCGGCGCCCCGGCCACGCAGCGCGACCGCCAGGCGGCTCTCCTCGCCGCGATGCTGGCCTTCGCCGTCGGCGCCGCCTTCGACTGGTTCTGGGAGATTCCCGGCGTTGGAGCGATCTTCTTCCTCGCCGCCGGAGCCGCCGTCGCTACGCGCTGCGCGCAGCTGACGCGCCGCGCCGACCTCGACGGGACGGCGCGGGAGAATCGCGGCTTCTGGGTCGCCGTGGCCGGGCTGGCCGCGGCCTGGCTCTCGGCGATCGCGCTGATCGGACCGCTGCTGGTCGAACGCGAGCTCGACGCCAGCCGCGACGCCGCCGCCGCGGGCAATCTCGCCAGCGCGGTCGAACACGCCGAGACCGCCCGCTCGATCGAGCCCTGGGCCGCCTCTCCGTACGTGCAGCTGGCGCTGCTGGCCGAGGCCGAGCGCGACTACGAGGGCGCCACCGATTTCCTCTCGCAAGCGATCGACCGCGAAGACCGCAACTGGCAGCTTTACTACCTGAGGTCTAGAGTCGAGCGAGCGGCTGGCGACACCGCCGCCGCGAGGGCGGATGTCGAGAGGGCTCGACAGCTCAACCCACGAGAGGAGTGCCTCGATGGGATCCCGGACTGTGGATAGACGCAAATCGCCGCCGGACGCCGAGGCGTCGCGGGTCGGCCGCAGCGCCGCGGCGACCAGGCTCGGACTGGCCGGCCCCGGCGGAGCCCGGCTGCAGGGCGCCCTGCTGCGCCGCCTGCTCGCCAGCGGGGACTGGCTCGCGCTGATCGCCACCCTCGCCGGCGTCACCGCGACGAGCCGGGAGACCGACGTCGGCGTCCTCTTCTGGGCGACGATGCTGGGCCCGGTCTGGCTGCTCACCGTCAAGCTGCACGGGCTCTACGACAACGATCACCGACGGATCAGGCACAGCACCCTCGACGAGCTGCCTCGTCTCGTCTCGGCCGCGGCGCTCGGCACGCTGGCGCTCGACGGAGTGCTCTCGATCAGCCCGGCGGGGGCCCTGCCGCCAACCGACGCGATCGCGGTCGGCGGCGGCGCCCTGGTCGGCAGCTTCGTGGCCCGCGGGGTCGTGCGCTTCTTCTGGCACCGGCTGGCCGGCCCGGCGGTGGGCCTGGTGATCGGGCCGCCCTCGGCGGTCTCCACCGTCGCCCGCCGCGTCGCCACCCACCCCGAGGCGCGCATGCACCTGGTCGGCTATCTGGCTGTCGGCGACGGCGGCGGCGCCGACAGCGGCGGCCTGCCGCGGCTCGGCACGGTCGACGACATCGCCGCCGTCGCGCACGGCATGGCGGTCGAGCGGGTGATCGTCACCGAGGACCAGATGAGCGAGCCGGCCGCGGAGCGGCTGATCGAGGAGTGCAAGGCGGCCGGCCTCGGGCTGAC
>DATABM010000008.1:0-15678 GCA_036259555.1 Solirubrobacterales bacterium | reverse complement strand
CGAACGGCTTGTACTTTTTCGCTGTCACGCCCGCGGACAGCCGGTGCGTTCCTTCGAAAAAAGTTGAGGGAGGAGGGGTGCCCGGCCCTCTAACCGCCTATGCCACCGAAGGCAGCACCTTCGGCGTCGCCTGATCTTTCGGCAGGGCTGCCGCCGCGGCGATCAGGCTCTGGAACTCGTTGAGCGCCAGATGCGCCACAGCCTCGAGCAGCTCCTCGTCGTCCCAGCCGATCTCCCGCGCCTCCTCGTGGAGGTGGTGGGGAGGGACGCCGTCCGCCTCCAGCGTCGCTTTCAGGTAGGCCAGCAACGCGGCCTCCTTGGGGTCGCCCGAGGTGAAGTTGCGCGCCCGCGAGACCTCGTCGAGACCGAGGCCCGCGTTTCGCGCCGACTTGGCGTGCTGGGCGATGCTGTAGTGGTCGTGCCTGTACTCGGCCACCGCAAGGGCGATCCGCTCGCGGGTCGCCCGTGGAAGCACGCCGCCGCGCAGCTCGGAGCGCATCCGGGTGTAGGCGCGCAGCACGGCTGGGGCCCCCGCGAGCACCCCGACGAACTTGGTCACCGCGCCGCCGGCCGCCTGGATGCTCCTGATCAGGGGAGCGCTCTCCTCGGGAGCCGTCAACTCGTCGTGGATCTGGAATCTGCTGACTGCGGTTTTTACCGTCAACTTACTTCCTGCCTTCTGGCTCTTTCGGCTTTACAGAGCCTTTAATTGGCCTTTACTTTACTTTTAGCCACTTACTTACGTGAAGTAAGTTATACCGCGTTTCGGACGCCTCCGCAAGCGTTCCTGGGTCGGCTTCATCTACCCGCAACACGCCCAGAGCGCACCCGTCGCGGCCGCTTCGCCTATCGTTGCCGCCATGCCCGAGAGCCCGCGGAGCGCCGCCGACGTGCTGGCGATCGTCGAGGAGAGCGATGTCCGCTTCGTGCGCCTCTGGTTCACCGACGTGCTCGGCCAGCTGAAGAGCTTCTCGATCAACGCCTCCGAGCTCGAGGACGCCTTCGAGGGGGGCATGGGATTCGACGGCTCCTCGATCACCGGCTTCAACCCGATCGAGGAGTCGGACATGATCGCGATGCCCGATCCCTCGACCTTCGCCCTGATCCCCTGGCGCCCCGAGGGCGAGAACGCGGTGGCTCGGATGTTCTGCGACGTGCGGGTGCCCGGCGGCGAGCCCTACGAGGGCGATCCCCGCTGGATCATGAGGCGCGCCCTCAAACGAGCCGAGGAGCTCGGCTTCGACGCCTACAACATCGGCCCCGAGCTCGAGTACTTCTACTTCCGCTCCGCGAAGCCGGAGGGCGGCGTGCCGGAGGTGCTCGACGAGGGCGGCTACTTCGACCTGACGACGCTGGACGCCGGCTCGGACGTGCGCCGCGAGACGATCCTGGCGCTGGAGAAGATGGGCATCCACGTCGAGTACGCCCACCACGAGGTCGGCCCCTCCCAGCACGAGGTCGACATGCGCTACAAGGACGCGCTGGCGATGGCCGACGACTGCATGACGTACCGGATTGTGGTCAAGGAGTACGCGATGAAGTACGGCTGGCACGCCACCTTCATGCCGAAGCCGCTGTTCGGCGAGAACGGCTCCGGCATGCACGTCCACCAGTCGCTCTCGAAGGACGGCCGCAACGCCTTCTTCGACCCAGACGACCAGTACTTCCTCTCGGCCACCGCGAAGGCGTTCATCGCCGGCCAGCTCCGCCACGCCCGCGAGATCTCGCCGCTCTTCGCCCAGTGGGTCAACTCCTACAAGCGCCTCGTGCCCGGCTACGAGGCGCCCGTCTACCTGGCCTGGTCGCGCCGCAACCGCTCGGCGCTGATCCGCGTGCCGCTCTACCACCCCGGCAAGGAGGGCGCGACGCGGGCCGAGCTGCGCTGCCCCGACCCCGCCTGCAACCCGTACCTCTGCTTCGCCGGCATGCTCCAGGCCGGCCTCGAGGGGATCGAGAAGGGCTACGAGCTGCCCGAGCCGATGGAGCAGAACCTCTACCACCTCTCGCCCGAGGAACGGACGCAGCGCGGCATCGAGCAGCTGCCGGCGACGCTCGGGGAGGCGATCGAGGTTGCCGCCGACTCCGAGCTGGTCCTGCGCACGCTCGGCGAGCACACCTTCCGCCGCTTCGTGGAGATCAAGCGGCAGGAATGGGACGACTATCGCGTCCAGGTGACGCCCTACGAGATCGAGAACTTCCTGCCCGTCCTCTGACGGGCGGGACCCCGCCTTAGAATCTCCCCGTGAAGATCGCCAGGCTGACGGCCTCGAGCGGAAAGGCGCCGTCGGCGTAGGGGCCGCGAGGATCGCCGCTTTGCGTCCCTAGAGCAGTCTCGCCAGCTCCTCCGGCTCGGCTACCGGCGCCTTGCAGGCGAAGCCCTCGCAGACGTAGGCGGCGGGTCGGCCGTCGGTCGCCGGCCGGCCTCGCAGCAACGGAGGGACGTCGCGGCCCTCGGGTCCTCCGGCGAGGACGAGGTGGGGGCGGTGCTCGCTGCGCACGGCTGCAGCCAGGTCGTCCAGCGCCTTGACCGGGTCGGCCGTTTCGCGCGGCGCGATCAGCGCGACCTCCTTCGTGGTGGAGACGTGGAAGTCGAGCCCCCGCAGCAGGTGGGCGAAAGCGTCGGGCTGTCGCGGCGCCGCCTTGGAGAAGAGACGCAGCACGCCGATCGCCTGCCCTTCGTAGGAACGGTCACCGGTCAGGGCCGCCAGCCGCAGCAGCCCCAACGCTGCGGCGGAGTTGCCAGCAGGGATCGGGTGGTCGCCGATCTCCTTGCGCCGCGCGATCAGCGCCTCGTGGTCGTTCGAGGTCGAGAAGAAGCCGCCGCGCTCGGGGTCTCCGAAGCGGGCGATCATCGTGTCGGCGAGCATCTGCGCTCGCTCGAACCAGCGCTGCTCGAAGCTGGCTTCGTGGAGGGTCAGGAGGGCTTCCAGCAGGAAGGCGTGGTCCTCCAGGTAGGCGTTGAGACGCGCTTCGCCGTCCTTGAAGCTGCGCAGCAGGCGGCCTTCCTTGTCGCACAGCATGCTTAGCACGAAGTCGGCGCACGTCCGCGCCGCCTCCAGGTAATCGGGTCGGCCGAGCACGGCGCCCGCCTCGGCCAGGGCGGCGACCGCCAATGCGTTCCAGGAGGCGAGCCGCTTGTCGTCCAGCCCCGGCCGCACCCGCCGCGCCCGCGCCTCGAGCAGCTCGCGGCGCGCCTCGAGCAGCCCCTCGGGCTCGTCCCCTGCGGCGCCGTGAGCCCTGTGCAGGACGTTTCGGCCCTCGAAGTTCCCCGCTTCGGTGACTCCGTAGAACTCGGCCACGGCGTCGGCGCGCCCGCCGAGCACCTCGCGGATCTCATCCACCGTCCAGACGTAGAAGCGCCCCTCCTCGCCCTCGGAGTCGGCGTCGAGGGCCGAGAAGAAGCCGCCCTCCGGCCCCCGCATCTCACGGAGCATCCAGTCGAGGGTCTCTTCGCAGACGCGCCGGTAGCGCTCGTGCCCGAGCACCTGCCAGCCGTGCAGGTAGGTCCGCGCCAGCAGCGCGTTGTCGTAGAGCATCTTCTCGAAGTGAGGAACGAGCCAGGCGGCGTCGACTGCATAGCGGGCGAAGCCGCCGCCGAGCTGGTCGTAGATCCCGCCGGCCATCATCGCGTCGAGGGTGCGCTCGACGATCTCGGTCTCGCCACGGGCCAGCAGCAGCTCCAGCGCGGACGCGGGCGGGAACTTCGGAGCGCCGCCGAAGCCGCCGCGTTGCATGTCGGCCCCCTCGCGCAGCGTCGCCACGGCGGCGTCGAGCAGGCGGGCGTCCGGCGTCTCCTCGGATGGCTCGATCCGGCCGATCGCGCCGAGCCGGGCCTTGGTCCCGGGCGCCCGCGCCCGCAGCTCCTCGCGACGGTTCTGGAAGGCCTCGATCACCGCTTCCATCACCATGCGGAAGCTCGGCATGCCGCGGCTCTCGTCGGGCGGGAAGTAGGTGCCGCCGTAGAACGGGACGCCGTCGGGGTCGCAGAAGACCGTCATCGGCCAACCCCCGTGGCCGGTCATCGCCTGCACCGCCTCCATGTAGAGGGCATCGACGTCGGGGCGCTCCTCGCGGTCGACCTTGACGTTGACGAAGTGCTCGTTCATGTAGGCCGCCGTCTCCGGGTCTTCGAAGGACTCCCGCTCCATCACGTGACACCAGTGGCAGGCCGAGTAGCCGACCGAGAGGAGGATCGGTCGGTCGAGCTTCCGCGCATGCGCGAGCGCGTCGGGACCCCAGGGGTACCAATCGACCGGGTTGTCGCGGTGCTGGAGCAGGTAGGGGCTGGTCTCCTGCGCCAGGCGGTTTGCCATACGGCCAGGGTACCCGCGAAGGAAGGAAGCCAACTAATGGCGATGAGCGATCGCCGAAAAGTGGGTTGCACTCGAAAAACTGGCGTTGTGCGGGGCTTCTCCGGACCAATTGAGGTCTACATTCCGTAGGTGGCCGACGAGCGACTTCTCGCCGAAGGGGGGCCGGCGATCGACGCCGTCCTCAAAAAGCTGGGACCCGGTGACCGTGAGGTCGTCCTGGCGGCCTTGGAGCGGGCCGAACGCACTGAGGCCGAGTTGCGCTATCTGGCCGAGCACGACTCGCTGACCGGTCTGCTCGACCGGCGTCGTTTCCGGGCCGAGCTCGACCAGCACGTCTCCTTCACCGCTCGCTACGGCGGCCAGGGGGCGGTGATGATCATCGACATAGACGGTCTGAAGAGCGTCAACGACACCTACGGCCACCACGCCGGCGACAGCCTCATCCGCCAGGTCGCCGGGACGATGCGGGAACGGGTCCGCGGCACCGACATCGTCGCCCGCCTCTCGGGGGACGAGTTCGCAATCCTGATGCAGCAGACCTCGACCGAGGGCGCTTTGCAGCTCGGCGAAGACCTGCGCGCCCAAGTCGCCGAGACGGCGCGACCGACGCCGGAAGCCGATCCGGTCACGATCAGCGTCGGCATCACCATGTTCGGCGGTGTGGGCGACGTCGCAGCCGAGGCGGTGCTCGTCGCCGCTGACCAGGCGATGTACCGCGCCAAGGAGGAGGGACGCAACCAGATCGCGCTCTTCCGCGACCCGGGCGAGCCCCACCGCACGCCGGAGCGACGCCAGACGGCGGCGGCACGGATCCGCGACGCACTCACCCAGGACCGGCTCAGCCTCCACTCGCAGCCGATCCTCGATCTCGCCTCGGGCGGCATCGAGCGCTACGAGCTGCTGCTGCGGATGACCAGCGAGGAGGGAGAGCTGCTGCCGGCGGCCAACTTCATCGAGGCCGCGGAGCGTTCGGGCATGGTCCAGGAGCTCGACCGCTGGGTCGTCTCACGCGCCCTCGAGCTGCTCGCCGAGCGCGAGCGCCAGGGGCGCCCGCTCTCGCTCCACGTCAACCTCTCGGGCGCCTCGCTGACTGACGTCTCGGTGCTCGAGTTCATCGAACGGCGGCTCGACGAAGCGGGCGCCGATCCCTCGAGCTGCACCTTCGAGATCACCGAGACCGCCAACGTCTACGACTACGAGACGGCGGCCGGCTTCGCCGACCGGCTCACCGACGTCGGCTGCCAGGTCGCGATCGACGACTATGGCGCGGGTTTCGGCCCCTTCCATTACCTGAAGCGGATCCCATTCGACCTGATCAAGATCGACGGCGCCTTCGTCCGCGACATGCCGCGCAGCGACGCCGACCAGCTCACCGTGCAGGCGATCGTCCAGATCGCCCGCGGGCTCGGGAAGGCAACGATCGCCGAGTTCGTCCAGGACGACACGACCGCCCAGATGCTGCGTGAGTACGGCGTCGACATGGCCCAGGGCTTCCACCTCGGCAAGCCGATGGACCTCGACGAGGCGATGATGGCCGCCTAGTCAGCCTGCGCGCAGCTGGGCGCGCCTGACCTTGCCGCTGTGGGTCTTCGGCAGCGAGTCGGCGAACTCGACGATGCGCGGGTACTTGTACGGGGCGGTCTGAGCGCGGACGTGCTCCTGCAGCTCCCGTGCCAGAACGTCTGACGGCGCGGCGCCGGCCTCGAGGACGACGACGGCGCGGACGACGGCGCCGCGCTCCGGGTCGGGTGCGGCGACGGCGGCCGCCTCCGCGACCGCCGGGTGGGTCAGCAGGGCCGACTCGACCTCGAACGGACCGATCCGGTAGCCGGAGGAGAGGATCAGGTCGTCGGCGCGGCCCTCGAACCAGAGGTAGCCGTCGGAGTCCTGGCGGACGCGGTCGCCGGTCGGCCACCAGTCTCCGGCGAAGGGGTCGCCGTCGAGGTAGCGGAGGAAGAAGGTGGGGGAGGTGGCGGCGCGCAGCTGCAGCTCGCCGAGACCGTCGGTGCCGGTCCCGTCGGGCGCCACGCGCATCTCGATACCTGGCAGCGGCCGGCCCATCGAGCCGTCGCGGGCTGGGTCGTCGTCACTGGGCCGCATCCCGGTCACCTGGCCGGTCTCGGTCTGCCCGTAACCGTCGCCGACCGGAAGGCCGAGACCCTCGCGGAAGAGGCGGATCGCCTCCGGCTCGATCGGCTCGCCGGCCGAGACGAGACGCCGCAGCGAGGGGATCGGCCGCAGCTCGGCGCGGCTGGCCAGCATCCGGTACTCGGTCGGCGCCTGGCAGAGGACGTTGACGCCGAGCTCTTCGATCAACCGCAGGCGCTCCTCGGGGTCGAAGCGCCCGTCGTGGAGGACGGCGACGGCGCCGCGCAGCCAGGGGGCGATGAAGGCGTTGCGCGTCGACTTCGACCAGCCGGGGGCGGCCGTGCACCAGGCGACCTCGCCCGCGCGCGCACCGAACCAGTGCTCGGCCTGCAGCCCCTGACCCGCGAGGTAGCGCTGCGGGTAGAGGACCCCGCGCGGCTCGCCGGTCGTGCCGGAGGTGAAGACGATCGCCGCCGGGTCGTCAGGTGCGAGGTCCTCGATCTCGGCCGGGGTCTCCTGCGCCCGGTCCTCGTCGAGGACTCGGGCTACGTCGTCCATGTCCATGTAGGGGACGCCGTCGGGCAGCTCGCTGAGGTAGCGCGACTCGCCCACCGCGAGCTTTGGATTCGCCGCCGCCGCGCGCAGCGCCAGGTCCTTGCGCCTCAGCTGCGGATTGCACGGCAGCGCCACGGCCCCCATGCGCCAGCAGGCGAGCAGCGTCAGCACCCACTCCACCCGGCTCCCGGTCAGGGTCATCACAACGTCGCCCCGTCCGACCCCGTGTGCGGCGAATGCCCCCGACAGGCCCGCCGAGCGGGCGAACAGCTCGCCGAAGTGATGCACCTGCGGCGCGCCCTGGGCGGGCACCGCAATCAGCGCCGGCCTTGCCGCCGGGAACGCTTCCACCACGTCTTCGATGAAGTTCATGCCGAAGGGAATAATACCTTCAGGTATATACCGTCCTGGGCGGGCCTTACATGCTTGTAGGTATAATACTGCTCGGTATGAAAACCGCCGCCGCCAACCCGTTTCGCTTCGGCGCCCTCGCCTTCGACGAGTCGTTCGCCGACCGCGACCGAGAGCGCGCCGAGCTGGTCGGCGACGTTCGCAACGGCCAGGACGTGGTCATCTTCGCACCGCGACGGTACGGGAAGTCGTCTCTGGTCTGGAGCGCTGCGCAGGTCCTGGCGGCAGAAGGAGTCCTCGTCGCCCAGGTCGACCTCATGACGACCCCCACCAAGGAGCGACTTGCGGCCGCACTCGCCCGCTCGATCTACGAGCAGATCGCCTCTCCGCTGGAGCGGATCAGAGAGCGCGCGCTGGCGTCCTTTCGCGGTCTGCAGGTCCAGCCGACGGTGGTCGTCGAGGGCGATGGCTCCCTCGCCTTCAGCTTCGCGTTGGGACGGGCCGAAGCAGACCTCGACGCGACGCTCGAGCGGCTCCTGCAGCTCCCCGCCGAGCTCGGCGGGGGCCGGCGTCGGACGGCGCTCGTGCTCGACGAGTTTCAGGAGATCGTCGAGGTCGACCCGGGCCTTCCGCGCCTGCTCCGCTCGGTCTTCCAGCAGCAGCCGGAGGTGTCGCACGTGTATCTCGGAAGCAAGCGGCACGTGATGGAGAAGATCTTCAGCGACGCCAATGAGCCGTTCTGGCGGAGCGCCAAGCCGATGGAGCTCACCCCGATAGACTCCGAGGCGTTCGCCCCCTTCATCGTCAGTCGATTCGAGGCGACGGGGCGGACTGTCGAGGCGGCGGCGGTCTCGGAGCTTTTGACCGTCACCGGAGGACATCCCTACGCGACCCAGGAGCTGGCCTACTTCCTCTGGGAGCTGGTCGGCGAGGGCGGGACCGCCTCCGCCACGGATCTGCGGGAAGCGATGGGCGCGGTGCTCCGCGCGGAGAACGCGCACTTCACGCTGTTGTGGGAAGGCGCATCCAGGGTGCAGAAAGTCGTCCTCCAGGCGCTCGCACGCGAACCGGGCCGGCCGTTCACCGCGGCCTATCGCGCCAGGCACGACCTGCCTCCGGCGACGAACGTGCAGAAGGCCCTGCGTGCCCTCGAGCAGCGGGAAGTCGTGATCGGCGAGGAAGGCTCGTACAGGATCGTCGAGCCGTTCCTCGCCGAGTGGCTCACCTCCGGCTAACGCAGTTCCGAGGAGCTCTTCCCCAGCAGCTGCCGGGCGACGATCAGCAGCTGAATCTGCTGGGTGCCCTCGAAGATGTCGAGGATCTTCGCGTCGCGCGCCCACTTCTCGAGCAGCCGGTTCTCGTCGTAGCCGACGCTGCCGCATAGCTCGACGCAGCCGAGCGTGACGTCGACGCAGGTGCGCCCCGCCTTCGCCTTGGCCATCGAGGCCTGCAGCGAGTTCGGCTTGGCGTTGTCGGCCATCCAGGCCGCCTGCATGGTCAGCAGGCGGGCCGCCTCGTAGTCGGCTTCCATCTCGAGCAGTCGCGCCGCCGCGGCGTGCTGGCCGAAGGCCGGCGCCGCGTCGTCGACTACGACGCCCGCTTCCTTCAGGCACTTGCGCGTCTCCTCGAGCGCCGCCCGGGTGACACCGACCGCCATCGCGGCGACCAGCGGCCGCGTGTTGTCGAACGTCTGCATCGCGCCGCCGAAGCCCGCCTTGGTGTCGATCTCCGGGCTGCCAAGCAGCGCCTCTTTCGGCACACGGCAGTCTTGGAGGGTGAAGTTGGCCGTGTCCGAGGCCCGGATCCCGAGCTTGTGCTCGAGCCGGTCTAGCTTGAGGCCGGGGTTGTCGCGCTCGACGATGAACGACTTGATCGCCGCCCGGCCCTTGTCGCGGTCGAGCGAGGCCCAGACGACGATCAGGTCGGCCCGGTCGCCGGAGGTGACGAAGATCTTCTCGCCGTTGAGCACGTACTCGTCGCCGTCCAGCTCCGCGGTGGTGCGGATCGCCGCCGAGTCCGAGCCAGCCTCCGGCTCGGTGATCGCCATCGCCGCCCACTTGCCGCCGTAGCGCTCGAGCTGCTCCTCGGTCGCCACCGAGGCGATCGCCGAGTTGCCGAGCCCCTGGCGCGGCATCGAGAGCAGCAGGCCGACGTCGCCCCAGCAGAGCTCGATGATGCCGAGCACCGTGGAGAGGTTGGACCCGTTGCGGTTGCCGCCGTCGCCGTTGGAGCTCTTCTCGCGGCGGACGCCGGCCGCGCCGGCGCCGCCGATGTCGGAGCCCTCGTTCATGCCGTCGATCAGCGATGCCAGCATGTCGAGCTCTTTCGGGTACTCGTGCTCGGCTTCGTCGTACTTGCGGCTGATCGGCCGGAAGACCTCGGTCGCGACCTGGTTGGCCTGGCTGACCAGCGGTTTGAACTTCTTCGGTATCTCGAGGTTGATCATCTTGGTTCCTTTGGCTCGTCCGGGCGGCGCCTAGACGAGCAGGGCGCCCTCCATAACGCCCGCTGCACGGAGGTCGCGGTACCAGCGCTCGACCGGGTGCTCCTTGACGAAACCGTGGCCGCCGAGCAGCTGCACGCCGTCTGACCCGATCGCCATCCCCTTGGCGGCGCAGAGCCGCCGCGCCAGCGCCGCCTCGTGGGCGAACTTCCTGCCCTGGTCGGCGAGGCTCGCCGCCCGGTAGGTGGCCAGCCTCATGCCCTCGGTCTCGATCCCGATGTCCGACACCGTGAAGGCGACGCCCTGGCGGTTGGAGATCGGTTCGCCGAACGCCTGGCGGTCGTTGACGTAGGGGATGACGTAGTCGAGTACGGCCTGCGAGGTTCCGACCGCCAGCGCGCACCAGGCGATCCGCGCCCGGTGGATGCACTCGACGTACGCCTTGCGGTCACCCTCGGCCATCAGGGCGCCCTCGGGGAGGCGCACCTTCTCGAGGACCAGCTTGCCGGTGGCGGCGGGTCGAAGGCCCATCGCCGGCTCGGCTTCGACCGAGAGCCCTTTCGTCCCTGACTCGATCACGAAGAGGGCGGGGCCGACGTCCTCCGCCTCGGCGGCCACGACGAACAGCTCGCAGTCGGTCGCCCGGGCGACGAGCGCCTTGGTCCCGTCGAGCACCCACTCGCCGCCTTTGCGGCGCGCCTTGGTTTCCAGCTTCAGCGGGTCGAAGAGCGGCTTCGGCTCGAGGATCGCCAGCGCCGCGGCGGGCACGTCCTCGCCGGCGAAGGCCGGCAGGTAGGTCGCCTCCTGCTCGGCAGTTCCCCAGTGGCCGATCGCGGTCGCGACCGCGCCGGGGGCGAGCGCCGCGTAGGCGATGCCCATGTCGCCGTGGGCGAGCGCCTCGGCGATCAGGACGCTGCCGACCGCCGCCTGCTCGCTGACCACGCCGCCGAGCTCCTCGGGGATGCCGAGCGTGTTGATACCGAGCTCGTTCGTCGCCGCCAGCAGCTCGGGTGGGGTGGAGGCATCCGCGTCGGCCCTCTGGGCGGCCGGGCGGACTTTCTCGGCGGCGTATTCGCGCACGGCCTCCTGGAACATCTGCTGCTCGTCGTCCGGCGTGATGTCGAAGAGCGCCTTCGGCTTACCGGTCTTCTGGCGCGCCGGTTTTCCGAGCTTCTGGGCGGCACTGAAGGTGCGCCCCGCCGCCGTCGCGGAGCGAAAGCCCTGCTTGGTGCCCTGGAAGAGCGCTCGCTCGACCTGCTTGCGGACGCGGATGCGGTCGAGCAGGTCCGAGCCGGCGAGGCGGTTCAGCGCCCGCAGCCCGAAGCCCATGCTCCGCTCGGCGATGCCGCCGCCCTTTTCGTTGCCGTTCACTTGGATCTCCTCCCGGTCTTGGATTTCTTCTGGACGGGCCGTGCGCGGCCGTCGAGGTGGGGGGTCTGTCGCTTGGAGTCCCGCACCGCGAAGCCGACCTCCTCGCCGCGCGGGGCGGTGAGCAGCTCGACGCGGGCGGGAAGGAAGATCGGCTTGCGGAAGCTCACCTCGACCTCGAAGGCGCCGGGGAGGCGGTTCTCGATCGCCGCCAGGCAGCGAGCCTTGGTCCACATTCCGTGCGCGATCGCCGCCTTGAAGCCGAGCGGCTTGGCGGTCAGCGAGTGCATGTGGATCGGGTTGCGGTCGCCGGAGACGGCCGCGTAGCGGCGGCCGAGGTCGCCGCCCAGCCGCCACTCGGCGCTCGGGGTCAGCTCGTCCTCCTGCCGACGGGCTGATTTCCCTGCCTCGGTCGCGGTTTTCGTCCCGTCGGCGGTCTTTTCGCCGCCGCCGCGGCGCAGCATCGTGCTGGTGCTCTCCCAGACCTTCTGGCGGCCGACCCGCGCCTCGGTGACGAGGCTGAAGATGCGGCCCTTGGGATGCGGCTCGAGCTTCGTCGGCTTGACGCGCAGCTTCAGCTCCTCGCCGATTCCGATCGACCGGTGCTGGACGATGCGGTTCTCGATGTGCACAAGCCCGACGGCGCCGAACGGGAAGCTGCCGTCGGCCATCACCGCCATGTGGAGCGGGAAGGCGAGCATGTGCGGGTAGGTGGGGGGCAGGTGGTCGCGCAGCGCGAAGCCGCAGACCCGGGCGTAGGCGGCGACCTGCTCGGTGTCGGCGAGGACGCCGTCGAGGGTCAGCTCGACATCGGGGATCTCCTTGCCGCGGCCCGGTACGAAGGGCAGCAACGAGGCGCCCGGAATCATCGGCGCCGCCGCCTTCGCGTAGAGCGGCAGGATGCTGGGCGAGCTGTCGAGCGCCTTCGACGCCATTGCCGTCAGGCCCCCAGCAGGCTCTGGCCGCAGACGCGCACCGTGTTGCCGGTGACGCCGGCCGAGGCGGGGCTGGCGAACCAGGCGATCGTCTCGGCGACGTCGACTGGCTTGCCTCCCTGCGACATCGAGTTCATGCGGCGACCGGCTTCGCGGATCGCGATCGGCATCGCGTCGGTCATCTGGGTCTCGATGAAGCCGGGCGCGACCGCGTTGATCGTCGCGCCGCGCTTGGCCAGCTCGGGCGCCATCGCTTCGACCATGCCGATCACGCCGGCCTTCGAGGTCGCGTAGTTCGTCTGGCCGGAGTTGCCGGCGATGCCGCTCATCGAGGAGACGCAGACGATGCGGCCGTTCGGCTTCAGCAGGTCGCGCGAGAGCAGCTCGTCGTTTATCCGCTCCTCGCTGGAGAGGTTGATGTCCATCAGGACGCTCCAGCGGTCCTCCGGCATCTTGGCGATCGTGCGGTCTTTGGTGACGCCGGCGTTGTGGACGACGACGTCGACGCCGTCGCCGAGCGCGTCGGCGATCCGCTTCGGAGCGTCCTGCTCAGTGATGTCGAGCTCGATCGTCTGCGCGTTGAGCTGGCCGGCGACCTCCTGCAGGTCTTCGGCGAGGGCCGGGACGTCGAGCAGGACCAGGTCGGCGCCGTCGCGGTGCAGGGTCTCGGCGATCGCCCGGCCGATGCCCCGCGAGGCCCCGGTGACGAGCGCCTTGCGACCGGCGAGCGGCTTCTCCCAGTCCACTTTGCCGGCTTTGGCGACCGCTTTGTCGACGCGGACGACCTGGCCGGAGACGTAAGCCGACTTGGGGGAGAGGAGGAAGCGGAGCGTCGAGTCAACCTCTTTCTCGGCGCCTTTGGCGACGTAGACCAGCTGCACGCCGACGCCGCGACCGATCTCCTTGGCCAGCGAGCGGGTGAAGCCCTCCAGCGCTCGCTGCGCGGTCGCCTCGCGTGCGGGCAGCCCCTGTGGCGGCGTGCCGAGCACGACGACGCGACCGGAGCGCTCGACACGGCGCACGTTGGGGTGGAAGAAGCGCTGCAGCTCGACCAGCTCGGTTGAGTCCGTGATCCCCGTGGAGTCGAAGACGAGCGCCTTGGCCTCGCCGTCACCGTTGGCGGTCTCGGCACCGACCTCGCCGACCAGCTTCTCGACCTGCTTGCCGAGCCGGCCGCCGGGGGCGGCGCCGGTGAGGATCGCGCCCGAGACAACCGGGGCTCCGGGCTCCCAGCGCTCCAGCTTCGGCGGCTGGGGAAGGCCGAGACGGGGCGCGATCAGGCGCCCCGGGGGCGAGTTGACCACCTGCGAGTAGAGATCAGTGCTCATTTCTTGGTCTTTCCTCCTGCTCCGTTGGACCCGGCGGCGCTTTCGAGCACGGCGACGACGCCCTGGCCGCCGGCCGCGCAGATGCTGATCACGCCCTTGCCCGAGCCGCGCTCGTCGAGGGCTTTGGCGAGGCCGGCGACGATCCGGCCGCCGGTCGCCGCGAACGGGTGCCCCGCGGCGAGCGAGCCGCCGTTGACGTTCAGTTTCTCGCGGTCGATCGAGCCGAGCGGCGCTTTGAGACCGAGCCGCTCCTTGCAGAAGTCCGCGTCTTCCCAGGCGCGCAGGGTGCAGAGCACCTGGGCCGCGAAGGCCTCGTGGATCTCGTAGAAATCGAAGTCCTGCAGCTTCAGGCCGTTGCGGCCGAGCATTCGCGGCATCGCATAGGCCGGCGCCATCAGCAGGCCCTCGCGCTTGTGGACGTGGTCGACCGCCGCGGTCTCGCCGTCGGCGAAGTAGGCGAGGATCGGCAGGCCGCGCTCCTTCGCCCAGTCCTCGCTCGCGAGCAGGACCGCCGAGGCGCCGTCGGAGAGCGGCGTCGAGTTGGCGGCGGTCATCGTGCCGTCCTCGCCGCCGAAGACGGGCCGCAGCTTGGCGAGCTTGTCTGGGCTCGAATCCGGGCGCAGATTCTGGTCGCGCTCGAGTCCGAGGTAGGGGTTCACCAGGTCGTCCATGAAGCCGCGTTCGTAGGCGGCCGCCAGGTTCTCGTGGCTGCGAACCGTCAGCTCGTCCTGCTCCTCGCGGCTGACGCCCCATTCGGTCGCCATCACGGCGCAGTGCTCGCCCATCGAGAGGCCCGTGCGCGGCTCCTCGTTGCGGGGGATGGACGGCACTACGTGGTTGGGCCGCACCCGGGTCAGCTGCTTGAGGCGGCCCACGGTGGACTTCTCGCGGTTGGCGTCGAGGAGGATCTCGCGCAGGTCCTCGTTGACGCCGATCGGCGCGTCGGAGGTCGTGTCGACGCCGCAGGCGATCCCCGAGTCGATCTGGCCGAGCGCGATCTTGTTGGCGATCAGGATCGTCGTCTCCAGCCCAGTGCCGCAGGCCTGCTGCACGTCATAGGCGGGGGTCTCCGGCGCGATCCGCGTGCCGAGCAGGCTCTCGCGGGTCAGGTCGCGGTCGCGCGAGTGCTTGAGCACGGCGCCGCCGGCGACCTCGCCGAGCCGCTCGCCGTCGAGGTCGAAGCGGTCGACGAGACCGTCGAGGGCCGCGGTGAGCATGTCCTGGTTCGAGGCGCGCGAGTAGACGGAGTTGGAGCGCGCGAACGGAATCCGGTTGCCGCCGACCACGGCGACGCGGCGCGGGCTATCGATCAACGTCGATCACCTTTCGGGTTCTGGGAGATGAGAGGGGGCGTGCAAGGGCGCCGCGGCGCCTCTCGCCGCTACAGAGAACTGTGTAAAGGTAACCGAGACATCGAATGATGTCTAGATCCGCAGTGTGACGTGGAGCACACGACCTTCGCCCCTATGCGGTGTTCAGTGCAGCGCGCTGGGCGCCGCGGGCTCCGGCTCCCCCTCGCTGAAGCCGTAGCGCTTCTGGAGGCGGCGCAGGGGCCGGGGCGCCCACCAGTTCCACTCGCCGAAGAGGCGCATCAGCGAGGGGACGAGGAGGGCGCGGACGATCGTCGCATCGACGAGGACGCCGACCGCCATCCCGATCGCGATCTGCTTGACGAAGAAGACCGAGCTGACCGCGAAGGCGAGGAAGACGACGGCGATCGCCAGGGCGGCAGCGGTGATCACGCGGCCGGTGCGGCCGATCCCCGTCGCGACGGCCTCCTCGTTGGAGTCCCCGCAGTCGCGGCGCTCCTTGATCCGCGCCATCACCAGGACTGCGTAGTCGGTGGCGAGGCCGAAGATGACCGCGAAGAGGAAGACGAGGCTGGTCACCTCGACCGCCGCCGGTCCGGTGTAGTCGAGCACGCCGTCGAGCCACCCCTCCTGGAAGGCGAGGACGAGCACGCCGAGCGTCGTGCCGAGCGTCAGCGCGTTCATGATCAGCGTCTTCACCGGCAGCAGGATCGAGCCGGTGAGGAGGAAGAGGAGCAGCAGCGTGGTCAGGCAGATGATCGCCACCACCAGCGGCGCGTGCTCGAGCAGGCTCTGCTTCTGGTCGAGGAAGCGGGCGGTGTTGCCGGAGACGAGGACGGCTCCGCCGCCGGGCGGGGACAGCCCCCGGATCTCGCGGACCGAATCCTGAGAGTCGCCGCCGAGCGCCGGTCCCGCGAGGGCGAAGTTCGCGTAGGCGACATCGCCGGATGCCTGGGCGAAGGGAGTGCCCCGGACCACGCCGTCCAC
>DATABM010000007.1:0-2992 GCA_036259555.1 Solirubrobacterales bacterium | reverse complement strand
GCGCCGACCCGCGCAGGCCGTGGCCTAGTTGCCCAGGCAGGTCGCCCAGGCGTAGAGCGTGTTGCTGCCGGCCGGCACGAAGCCCCTCACCGTCCAGGTCTGGCTGGGGTTCGCCTCGCTGGGGGCCGAGGAGACGATGGTGCTCGTCTCGTCGTCGGTCCAGGCGTAGCCGCCGGCGATCACCGTCCGCCCCGGTGGGCAGCTGACGCTTGCGTTACCGGCCTGACCGGCGCTGATCGGTACGCCGGGCGGGGGCGTGACCGCGGTGGTCAGGCCCTTCAGCTCCGAGGCGCCGACGCTGCCGCTCCCGAGGTCGGGGGCCAGGAGACTGCCGTCCACGATGTTGCTTCCGGAGATGGAGCTGTCCGCGAGGTCGGAGCCAGAGAGGCTGCCGTTCGCGACCTTGCTTCCGGAGATGGAGCTGTCCTTGTAGTTGGCGCTGCCGATGCCGCCATCCTGGATATCCAAGCTCGACACCGCTCCCTCCGCGATCTCCGTGCTGCCCACGGCGTTGGGGGCGATCAGCGGATTCGGAAACGTTCCGGTCAAGGCGCCGCCCGCCGGCCCGCTGGGCGGCAGCGACGTTGGCAGCGGGTCGCGGGCCGGCGTTGGATCGTCCTCCGCGCGCAGCGCTCCCAACTGTCGCTGCAGGCTGCCGACCTGGCGCTTGAGCTTCTTCAGCTGCTTGGCGACGCTCGCGCTCGCGCTGGGGACAGCTGCGGCCGCGGATGCCGGTTCGGCGGCCGCGGCGATCGCCACCAGCGCCAGGGCCAGCGGAGCGGACCACTTCATCACTCTCTTCTGCTGCATCGGACAACATTCCTTTCGCTCGGTTTCTCGCCCGGCCGTGCACTCCGGACGTCGCTGCAATGGCAGACGGGGCGGCGAGGGAAGCGATGCAGGCTCGACCCCTGTCCGGGGGCGCTACCGTCCCGGGTGCATCGCTTTCGCGATTCGCCCGTCTACACAGGTATGAGCGCCACTACGTCACCGCGAGCAGCGCCGGTCAGCCCCGACTGGGACGAGCTTCGCGCTCGCTTGCGGTCTTTCGTCGCCGCCCGCGTGCGCGACGAGCCCGCGATTCACGACGATCTCGTCCAGGAGATCCTTCTGCGGCTGCATCGCGCCCTGCCAAAGCTGAACCAGGAGGACCGCCTCGACGCGTTCGCCTACCAGGTGGCGCGCAATGCGATTGCCGACCACTACCGCAAGGACCGCCGTGAGGTCCCGGTTCCGCCGGAGAGCATCGACGAGCATCCCGTGCGGCATGACGACAAGTCCAACGCGGCCGACCGCAGCGGGCGGGCGGAGCTCGCCCGCTGTCTGCGCCCGCTCGTCGAGCGTCTAGGGGAGGACCATCGCGAGGCCCTGCTCCTCACCGACCTCGGCGACTTCTCCCAGGCCGAGGCGGCGCGCCGCCTCGGCCTCTCTGCGCCCGGAATGCGCTCGCGCGTCCAGCGCGGCCGGGCCCAGCTCCACGAAGCGCTCGCGCGGTGCTGCCGCGTCGAGCTCGACGCGGCAGCCCAGATCGATCGCGTCGATCGCGTCGGCCCGTGCGCCTGCCGCTCCTGAAGCGCGCACATCACTTGCCTACAAGGGCCGGGTGCATCACTCTCTTGGGTGGATACGGCGAAAGACCGAACGGAGGTCACCATGGCACTCGAATGCAAGAGCCTCGACTCCCCCGACGAGGTGCGCGAGTTCGTTAACCACGGTCGCGTCGAGCTGGTCAACCTGCCCAGCGGACCGGTTGGAAAGGGCACGTTCGAGCCGGGCTGGCGTTGGTCGCAGGACGTCAAGCCGCTTGCGGGCACGGACAGCTGTCAGGTCCCGCACGTCGGCTACGTGATCTCGGGCCGCATGAAGGTGGCGATGGACGACGGCACCGAGGGCGAAGTCGGCCCTGGAGAAGTCGCCCACATCGATCCCGGCCACGATGCCTGGACCGTCGGCGACGAGGCCTGCGTCCTGGTCGATTTTGGCGGGCTGGAGGGCTACGCGGTCACGCCTGAATAGAGACCAACGCGCTGCGTCAAAGACAGCACTGTGGCGGGCGGGGGTCCGGCTCTGCGAGCCCGCTAGCTCTCCAGCGCCCGCTTCAGCGCCGCGCAGTGCTGCTCGAATTGGCGCTTCATGGCCAGCCGGAGCAGCGGCTGGGCGAGTCGCATCGCGCCCGTTGGCCGCCCCCGGACCGTGAAGGCGACACGGGTCCCTCGGCCGTCCGGCTCGAAGCGCAGATGCCCGTCGACCGGCAGCGGTCCCTCGATCATCCGCAGACCGAAACGCCGGTCGGGCTCCAACTCGGAGACCTCGACCAGGGACTCCAGCTTCTTGCCGCCGGGGCCAGGACCTCGCGAATCCGCGAGGTCCCGCAGCGGCCCGTCCTCGAGCTGGACGGGGGCGACGGTGTTCTCCTGCCATTCGGCGGATCAGTCCGATCACGACCTCGCGGCGTGGCAGCAGGATCGTCTCGCGGAAGGCGGCGATCAGCTCCGGGTGCCGCTCCTCCTCGGCGATCAGGCCACCGATCAGGCGCACGTAGGCGGGGGCGTCGGCGGGGAAGCCCTCGTCCATCGCCCGCCGGATCTCGGCCCGGCTGTCGCCGAGGTAGACCGCCTCCGGATCAGCGCTCCACCTCGCTCCTCGTACGCGCCACAGCAAAACATCAGGGTCATGCCCTGATGCGAACCGCTGCGAGGTCGCCGACCATCGCCAGCATGCGAATCACTCTCTGGGATAGACGAAACGGCCGCCGGGCGAAGCGTGCAGGTGCAGATGCGGCGCAAACGCTCTCGGTCGCAGCGCAGATGTCCCTGCTCTGCCCAGCGGGCATGGATGTCTGGATGCAGCGGGAGCTTGCCGGCTGTCTCCAGATGCCTCGGCAAGAGAGCGAGCGGCGCCGTTGAGCTTGCGCACCGCGATCCGGGTCGAGCTGGCCGCCCTCGCCGACGGCGTAGTCCCCGTCGACGTCCACGCCGGTGTGGGCGTGGAC
>DATABM010000006.1:0-5538 GCA_036259555.1 Solirubrobacterales bacterium | reverse complement strand
AAAGGGCGCGGAAGGTCATCTTGCGGGCGAGGTCGCCGGTCAGGCCGAAGATCGCCAGGACGTCGGCGGGGGCGGTGGCGCTGGAATCTCTCGCGCTCGCGGCCATCGCGGCCAGGCTATCCGAGCATAGGTTGGCGCGACTGCATGGAGCTGGGACTGGTCGGACTGGGGCGCATGGGCGCCAACATGGCGCGCCGCCTGATGGGCGACGGCCATCGCGTCGTCGCCTACGACGTCGACCCCGATGCCGTTGCGGCGCTGGCTGACGAGGGCGCCGAGGGCGCCGGCTCGCTGCAGGAGCTGGCATCGAAGCTGAGCGCGCCGCGCAGCGTCTGGGTGATGGTGCCCGCCGGCGAGATCACCGGGAAGACGATCGGCGCGCTGGCCGACGTGCTGGAGACGGGCGACGCGATCGTCGACGGCGGCAACTCCTACTACCGCGACGACATCCACCGCGCCGAGGAGCTGCGCGAGCGCCGCATCGACCTGGTCGACTGCGGGACGAGCGGCGGCGTCTTCGGGCTCGAGCGCGGCTACTGCCTGATGATCGGCGGCCCCGACGAGGCGGTGGCGCGGCTGGAGCCGATCTTCGCCTCGCTGGCGCCGGGCGTCGAGGCGGCGGCGCGCACGCCGGGGAGCGACGGGGACCCGTCCCCCGCCGAGCGCGGCTACCTGCACTGCGGTCCGAACGGCGCCGGCCACTTCGTGAAGATGGTCCACAACGGGATCGAGTACGGCGTGATGGCCGCCTACGCCGAGGGACTCAACATCCTCCACAACGCCAACGCCGGCAAGGTCGAGCGAGAGGCCGATGCCGAGACGGCGCCCCTCGACCACCCCGAGTACTACCGCTACGACATCGACATCCCCGAGGTGGCCGAGGTCTGGCGCCGCGGCAGCGTGATCGGCTCCTGGCTGCTCGACCTGACCGCGGCGGCGCTGCGCGAATCGCCCGACCTCGCCGAGTTCGAGGGCCGCGTCTCAGACTCGGGCGAGGGCCGCTGGACCTCGATCGCGGCGATTGACGAGGGGGTGCCGGCGCCGGTCCTCACGGCGGCGCTCTACGAGCGGTTCGGGTCGCGCGACCTCGACGACTTCGCCAACAAGGTGCTCTCCGCGATGCGCAAGCAGTTCGGCGGCCATCAGGAGAAGCCGCGCTAGGCGGCAGCGGGAGTCTCGGATGGCAATCGAGACGGAGGTCTTGTCCGACGCCGACGCTGCCTCGCGCCGGGCGGCGGAGCTGATCGCGGCCGCCGGCCAAGCGGCGGTCGCGGCGCGCGGCGAGTTCACGCTGGCGCTGAGCGGCGGCAGGACCCCGTGGCGGATGGTCGCGCTGCTGGGCGACATTCAGGAGATGCCCTGGGAGCGGACGCGGATCTTCCAGGTCGACGAGCGCGTCGCGCCGCCCGGCGACGAGGCGCGCAACCTCACGCAGCTGATCCGCATGCTCGCCCTCTCGCACCAGTCCGGCCTCAAGCCGATGCCGGTGACAAGCCGCGACCTCGACGCCGCCGCCGCCGAATACGAAGCGCAGCTGCCCGAGCGCCTGGACCTGGTCCACCTCGGCCTCGGCCCCGACGGCCACACTGCCTCCCTGGTCCCCGGCGACCCGGTCCTCGAGGTGCGGGACCGCCGCGTAGCCGTGACGCGCAACGAGTACGAAGGGCACCGGCGCATGACGCTGACCTTCACCGAGCTCGCCGCGGCGCGGAGGGTTCTGTGGCTGGCCCTCGGAGAGAAGGTGCGGGACCCGCTGGCGAAGCTGCAGGCCGGCGACGACTCGATTCCGGCCGGCCGCGTCGACAACGGGGCAATGGTCGTGATCGCCGACGGGGCGGCGGCGGGCAGCCCTTAGCGCGACAGGGCAGCCTGTTCGGCGCGCAGTGCTTCCAGCCGCCCCAGCCGGGGGTCGTTCGCGCCGACCATTCGCTTCAGCCAGGACTCGACCTCGTCCAGTTTCAGATCGCCGGCGATCAGCATCTTCTCGATGTCGAGCCAGTCCTTTTGTCGGTCGAACGTCGCCTTGCAGATGGCAAGGTGCTCCGGGGAGAGGATCGGGAGGGCGATCCCAGAGAACGGCACGCGGCGAACCTCCTTCTTCATCTCGTCGTGGATCGGCGCGTAGGCGAAGAAGAGGTCGACCGGATTGTCCCCCCACCACAGCCGGCACTGACCGTCGCGCTCCAATGCCGATGCGTCGAGGTCATCGGCCTCGACGCCTATCTCGACCAGTGCGTCGACCGCCCTGCGCCAGGTGCTTGCCGGGATGAAGAGGTTGACGTCTATGTCGATGGTCGCGCGGGGCTCGGCGTAGTAGGCAAGCGCCAGGGCGCCTCCAATGGCGTGGGGGATCCGCGCGGACCGCAGCGCTTCGTGGATCGCGATCACCTTGTCCGGGAGGGGCGGCGTCTCGCCGAGGCCCATCCGTCGTCGCTGCGCGGTCATGCGCCTTGCGGGTCGAGCCTGGGAAAGGAGAGCGGCTTTCCTCGTCTACCGCCCGACGGAAGGGCATCCACCAAGAGCAGGAGGTCCACCAGCGCCCTGCCTTTTTCCGCCGGGGTGGCGGCCATCCACTCGGCCACCTCCCGAGCGGCCTCATGCCACTGGGACGGCTGCTTGCCGTCCTGGCGGCCGCGGTCGAGCAAGTCGAGCAGGATGCGCCGGAGGGTCGGGTCGAGCCGGCGTCCTTTGCCGAGCTCGGCGATCAGCTCGCGCGCGGCGCGCTCGCCGGGTGAGACGGCGACAGGCGCGCTTGCCTTCAGGGCGGCCCGCCGAAGACGCTCCGCGTCGAGGGGTCTCGATGCCTTGGCCCGGGCCTTCTCGATCACCTCCTCAGTGAGCTCGGAGAAAGAGGCGAGGGTGCGGCTACGCGGCCCTTTCGGAGTGGCGACCGACTCGCGAACCTCGAACCGTCCCGCTTTTGTGGGAACGACGAATGCCATAGTGGGTAAATTCTACCACTATCTGCGGATCACCCCCGTCCCCTGCGCCACCAGCACATCGCTGACCAGCTGCGGGGGAAACAGTCCGTGGGCGGCGACGCCGGGGTCGGCCTCGAGCCTGGCCGCGAGCTCGGCCGGGTCGCCGATAGGGCCGGTGTAGTCGGCGATCGCGCCGTCGTCAGGGCTGCGCGGCGCGTCGCGCAACGTCACGTCCAAGCCGAGCCGAGCCAGCGTCCCGCGCAGGCCGAAGGCGAAGAGCTCCAGCGGGACCGGCGCGCTCAGCGCCTCGACCGGCTTGCTGGAGTCGGCGATCACCACGAAGCGCTCGGCCGCCGCTGCGACGATCTTCTCGCGCAGGTGGGCTCCGCCGCCGCCCTTGACCAGCCAGCCGTCCGGCGTGACCTGGTCGGTGCCGTCGATTGCGATGTCGAGCCGCTCGAGCTCGCTGAACTCCTCGACCGGGATGCCGAGCCCGCGCGCCTGCTCTTCGGTGGCCACCGAGGTGGCGACGCAGCGGATGCCGCTGACGCCGCGCCGAGCGATCGCCGGCAGCAGCTCGGCGACGGTCGAGCCGGTGCCGAGGCCGACGGTCATCCCGTCCTCGATCAGCTCGGCCGCAGCCTCCGCCGCGACGCGCTTCTCGTCGTTCGTCCCCATCGACCGGACTCTATGCTCGGGCGGCGATGGAGCCCCGGATCTGGCTGACCAGCGGCGGCGAGCCGCGCTCCTTCCCGCTTGGCGACGGGGCGACGACGATCGGCCGCGATCCCGAGGCGGGCATCCCGCTTGATGACGAGGCCGTCTCCTGGCACCACCTGGAGATCGAGAGCCGCGCCGGAGTGTTGATGGCAACCGACCTCGACAGCCGCAACGGCACGGCGCTGAACGGGGAGGGCCTCGACCGGCCGCGGCGGCTGCGGGACGGCGACACGCTGATCGTCGGCTCGCAGAGGCTCGAAGTGTCGATTCCGAGCGCCGGGGTCGGCGGGGAGACGGTCGCCGCGGCCGAGCCATCGGTACGGCTCAGCGAGGAGGAGCGGGCGACCGCGGCGGCGCTGGTCGCGCCCTACCGCAGCGCCGGTGCCTTCGCCGGGCGTCCCGCCACGCGGGCCGAGCTGGCCGAGGCGCTCCACGTCAGCGAGCGGACGGCCCAGCGCCGCCTCGATGCGCTCGCCGCCAAACTCGGCGTCCCCGGCGACGCGGGGCGCGAACGCCCCCGCCTGATCGCCGCGCGAGTGATCGAGCTGGGCCTCGACCGGTAGGTCTGCATCGACCCCCGCATAGGGGTGAATGCGGGGCGTTGACCTGGATCGGGCCAAACCTGGCCCGATGGGTGGCAGCGTTGTCGTTTGCGGGTACGGCGCGGGGCTCGAGCATCGGTGGCGCAAGGTCACCGACTCCGAAAGGAACTCCGATGCTCAACCGAACTCTCTTCACTGCACTGCTCGCCCTCCTCGCGTTCGCCCTCTCGACCGCCCATGCCATGGCCGCATCGTCGGGGGCAGTTGTCTTCTCTCGCGTGACCGAGGACAGCCGCACCTACGAAAAACCGGACGGCGAGAAATTCGTCAAAGAGCCCGAAGGCGGCCTCTACGCCGCCCGCAACGGCCGCCTCAACCGGCTGACGGACAACCCGCTGGACGCCGAACCCGCTTTCTCCTCCGACGGCCGCATGATCGCCTTCGTTCGCGGCGGCGACGTCTACGTCACGCGCCCAGACGGCTCCGGCCAGCACGCCGTAACGGGCGGCGCCGAGGTCGACAGCCGGCCGGTCTTCTCGGTCGACGGCCGCACCGTCGTCTTCGAGCGCCGCGCCGTGGCGGACGGTCCCCGTGACCTTTACGCGGTCGGCACCGGGGGCGGCAAGCTACGGCCGCTCGTGCAGTCGCCGGGCGACGACCACTCGGTCACCTATTCGGCCGACGGCAGGACGATCGCCTTCGTCCGCAGCAGCGCCGGCAAGAGCGACGACCTCTACTCGGTGCGCCCGTCAGGCGGCGGGTTGCGGCGCCTCACCAAGACCGGCCGGATCGACGAGTTCGCGCCGCGCTTCTCGGCGATCGGCATCGCCTACAGCCGCGGCCAGAGCGGCGAAGGCCCCGAGGCATACGCGGACATCTACGTGATGCGCGCCGACGGGCGCAGGCAGCGCCCGCTGGTCAGGGGCGTCGGTTCCTCGTACATCGAGGACGTGACGCCGAACGGCCGCCTGCTCCTCTTCCGCCGTGACCAGGGGCTGTGGGCGAAGCCGCTGCCGCGGAAAGGCGAGAAGCGCGCCCGCAAGCTGATCGAGCTGCCCGACGAGTCGCAGGCCAACGCCGTCTTCTCGTCCGACGGCCGCGAGGTCGCCGCCTTCGTCGCCACCGAGACGAGCACCGAAACGCGTCAGACCTTGACCGCGATCTCGGTCAGGACCCGCCGTCAGCGCCAGCTCGCCGACGGCTTCTCCTCCTCGTTCGGCGAGGCGAAGACGACGATCGGCTCCGTGATGGCCTGGCAGCCGGTGCGCAAATGAGCTCGATCCGGGTAAGCGAAACGCTCGTGTCTCTCAAATGCACGTCGTGTGTCCTGCTGGCGCTGTTGGCGTCGGCGGCCC
>DATABM010000005.1:0-27355 GCA_036259555.1 Solirubrobacterales bacterium | reverse complement strand
GACGTCGACGGCACGGCGCGAACCAGCGAGGAGCACCTACGCGACCTCGAGGCGGTGAACGGGCGCTCGGTCATCTTCCCGCTCTGCGTGACGACCGGATACGAGGCGGAGAACCGGCGCGTGCTGGCGGAGTGCAGCCGGAGGCCGGAGCGGCTGACGCCGTTCGCCCGCCTCGATCCGCGGGTCGACGGCGCGCGCTCGTCGGCCGCCGCCGCGCTCGCCGACGGCGCCAGGGGCTTCAAGCTGCATCCCCGCTCCGAGGACTTCAGGCTCGACCATCCCGGAGTCGATGCGATCCTCTCCGTCGCCGCCGAGGCGCGCGCGCCCGTCCTCATTCACGCCGGGCTCGGCGTCGGCTCTTTCGGCGGGACGATCCTTTCGCTGGCCGGGCGCCATCCAGACGCCCCGATCGTCCTCGCCCATGCGGCGATCTCGGATCTCTCATGGCTCTGGGAGGAGGTCCCCGCCCACCCCAACCTCTTCTTCGATACCTCGTGGTGGAACGCGAGCGACCTGATCGCCTTGTTCTCCCTGGTGCCGCCGGGCCGCATCCTCTTCGGCAGCGACGCCCCCTACATGGACCTCGAAGCGGTCCTGGCGATCACCCTGCGCTGCGCGCGCTTCGCCGGCCTCTCGCCCGAGGCGATCGAGCTGGTCGCCGGCGGTCAGCTCGAGAACCTCCTCGCCGGGGAACCCGCATCCGATGCCGGCCCGGCTCCGGGACCGTCGCAAGCCGCTCCCTCGCCGCTGGGCGGCCGAGCACTTACGGCGCTGGTCGCGGCCGGCTCGGCCAAGCTCAGCGGCGGCGATCCGGGGCAGATGTTCGAGCTGGCCCGACTTGCCGTCGGCGACGGGTCTGCCCTCGGCGAGTCCGGGCCGCTGGTCGCCGCGTTGCTTGACGAGAGCGCGGCGGTGACCGAAGAGGCCCCCTGGGCGCTGGCGCTGGCGATAACGCATCTGCTCACCCCCGGTGTCGAGAGCGCGGTCTTGGTTTCCTGAGCTCGCGACCGGCGGCGTAGGATCGTCGCGAGCACCGATGTCGGCGCCAAGGGCACTGCTGGAGAGAGACGAGGAGCTCGCCAGGATCGAGCAGCTGCTTCGCGCCGCCGACAGCGGCGCCGGTGGCCTGCTGACGATCGAGGGCGAGGCCGGGGCGGGCAAGACGGCGCTCCTCGACAGCGCCGCGCGGCGCGGCGAGGAGGCAGGGATGCGGGTGCTCTACGCCCGCGCCGGCGAGTTCGAGCGCGACTTCCCGTACGGCGTGGTGCGCCAGCTCTTCGAACCGCTGCTGGTCGCCTCCGGGCGGCGCGAGGAGCTGCTGAGCGGCAACGGAGCGGCGGCGATCCCGGTCTTCGAACCTGCGGCGGCCCCGACCAACGGCGCCGATCCGTTCGCGGCACAGCTCGGCCTTCACCACCTGGTCGTCGCGTTGGCCGAAGCGGCCCCCTTGCTGATGCTGGTCGATGACGCGCAGTGGGCCGACCTCGCCTCGCTGCGCGCCCTCGCCTACGTCGGCCGCCGCCTCGGCGGTCAGCGAGCCGCTCTGGCGCTCACGGTTAGGAAGGGTGAGCCCGGCGAGCACGAACCGCTGCTCGACGAGCTGCGCCTCGAGCCGGACGCTCTGATCGTCGATCCGCCGCCTCTCTCGACCGCCGCCGTCGGGGCGCTGGTGGCGGCTGAGTCCGGGCGCGCGCCTGGCGATGAGTTCGCCGCCGCTTGTCGCGACGCTACCGCCGGCAACCCGTTTCTCCTGGTCGAGCTGATGCGCGCGCTGGACCTCAGACGGGTGGACGGGGGCGACGGAGATGCCGACCGTTTGGCGGAGCTGGCCGCCGCGGGGGCCTCGCGATCGATTCTCGCCCGGCTGGCGCGGCTGGGCGAGCCGGCGATCGCGACCGCGCGGGCCGTAGCGGTGCTGGAGCCGAATGCAGAGGCGCGGCGGATCGCCGCCCTGAGCGGCCTGTCCCTGGACTCGGTTGCGGACGCCTGTGAGCGCCTCGTCGTCGCCGGCCTGCTCTCCGACACCCAGCCGGTCGCTTTCGTCCACCCGCTCGTCCGGGCCGCGGTCCTCAACGAGATTCCGGCGCCGCGCCTCGCCGCCGATCACGCGCGTGCCGCGCGCCTTCTCTCAGACGACGGCGCTCCCGCGGACGCCGTGGCCGCTCATCTCTTGCTCAGCGAGCCGGCGGGCGACGAATGGGTCGCGGCTGCGCTTCGCTCGGCCGCCGCCGAGGCCCTCAACCGCGGCGTTCCGGCGGCGGCGGTCAGCTATCTGCGCCGGGCGCTTCGCGAGCCGCCGGCAGAACCGGACCGGCTTGCGGCCAGTTGCGAGCTGGGCGTCGCGCTGCTGCGGGCCGACGAACCGGAGGGGATCGAGGTGCTGCGCGCGGTTCGCAGCGCCCTAGACGATCCTCTCGAGCGCGCGTCGCTAGCTGCTGAGCTCTCGGTGTCGCTGGCCTTCCGCCGCCCTGCCGGAGAGGGTGTGGCTCTGCTCGAAAGATCCTTGGGGGAGGTAGCCGGCAGTCACCCCAAGCTCGCCCTGCTCCTGCGCGGGCACCTGCTGATCCAGACGCTGAGCGGGGTGGAACGGGTGCCGGCCGGCATCATGCCGCAGCGCGAGGCATGGCCGGACGGCGACACCCGGGAGGGACGCTTTTTCTTGCGCCAACTCTCCTTTCTCTACGCGCTCGGGTTGGGACGAATCGAGCATGCCTTGGAGTTGGCGGCGCGAACCGGCGCCGATCTCGGTCTCTACGCGGAAGATGCTCGCGCCGGCCTGCCCGCCAATTACGTCTTCGGCGCCCAGGCCCTGGGCGATCGCGGGGACCTCACTCCCGAGCCGATCGCGGTGGCGATCGAGTCGGCGAGACGTCGGGGCGCCGTCCCCGCCGTCGCTGGCGGCTACGGCACCCGCGCCTTTTGCCGCTACCTCGACGGTGACCTGCAGGGAGCGCAGGCCGACATCGAGATCGCCCTGCGCCTCACGCCGTCTGAACTCATGGTGCCGCTGAGCGGCTGGCTCACCGGCGCGATGAAGATCGCGCTCGCCCGCGGCGAAGTGGATGCGGCACAGGGGCTGTTCGACGACATCTGGCAAGGCCGTGCTCCCGGCTTGGGGATCCCAGGCGCGTTCCTGCTAGTCGCCCGCGGTGAGCTGCGCGCCGCGAGCGACCGTCACGCCGAGGCGCGGCACGATTTCATCGCCGCGGGCGAACGGGTGAGCTGGCTGCCTTATGCCAATCCCGAGATCATCGGCTGGCGCACCGGCCTCGCCCTGGCCGAAGACGCGCTCGGCAACGAAGACGAGGCGCTGCGGCTCGCAGCAGAGGCGCTGCGGCTTGCCCGCGAGGCGGGCGGGCAGCGTGGGATCGGGCTCGCCTTGCGGGTTCAGGGGATTGCGACCCGCGGCGAGGAGGGGATCGAGCACCTGCGCGAGGCGAGCGACGTCCTTAGCGGAACCAGGGCGCGGTTGCTGCACGCCCAGGCACTGGTCGACCTCGGCGCCGCTCTGCGTCGCGCCAATCGACGGCGCGAGGCCCGGGAGCCGCTGCGAGAAGGCCTCGATCTCGCGCACCGCTGTGGCGCTCGGGCGCTGGAGGAGCGCGCCCGCACCGAGCTGACCGCGACCGGAGCGCGCCCGCGCAAGGCCGTCCTCTCCGGCGTCGAGTCGCTGACCCCCAGCGAGCTGCGGGTGGCTCGGATGGCCGCCGACGGGATGACCAACAGGGAGATCGCGCAGAGCCTCTTCGTCACCACCAAGACCGTCGAGACCCACCTGCGTCACGTCTACCAGAAGCTCGATGTGACGAGCCGAACCGGGCTTCCCAACGTGCTCGAGAAGTCCAGAAGGGCGCGGGGCAACACGCCACCCGCGGACTAGGAGCATGACGGGAGCGGCTTTGCGGTCTGGGCCGCCGCGACGAGATCCGAGTGCAAGCGCCGCTCGGCGCGGGTCTGCCGCACCCCAATCGAAATTGAACGTTGACGAAGTCCAACGAGATCAAGCCGCCGACCTAATTCTCGGGCCGATACTCAATTTTCTCACCAGCGTGCCGATAAGACTTGTATGTCGCCCGCTTCAACCGTCCTGCGCGCTGCGTCGATGAGATTCCCCCACTGCAGGAGCCAGGATTGACGGCCGTACCGCGCCGGCTTCTCCGAGTTGTCGCTGCGTCCGTCACGCTCGTCTCCGCCGCCATACCGCTGCAGGCAGCCACAGCGTTCGCCGCCACTTTCACCGTGACGAACACCGCAGATTCCGGCGCCGGCTCGTTGCGGCAGGCACTGACCGAATCGAACGCGGCCGGCCCCGGCAACACGATCGCCTTCGCGATCCCGGGCCCCGGCCCGCACGTGATCGCGCCGGCCTCCGACCTGCCGTCCATCGGCAAAGACGACACCACGATCGACGGCTGCACCCAGTCCGGCAGCGACTGCAGCGAACTGCCGCTGAGCCTGCAGATCCAGCTGCACGGCAGGAAACTCGCACCCGCCCTCTACGGCATCACGATACGTGGAATCTCCTTCACCGGGACCGGTGTCGGCATCGAAACCGTCCGGGCGGGGCGAGAAAACGTGTTCACCCTGCCGCAGAACCTGACGATCGAAAAGAACTACATCGGCCTTGCCCCCGACGGCTCCGCCAATGGCAAGACGACCGGCATCTCGCTCTCTGTCAGCCAACGCAACATCCCGAACCCATACAGCGGCCTGCGAATCCTCGACAACGTGATCAGCGCCAACTCCGCGCTCGCGATCAACGGCCAGGCCGGCGCATTTGCCCCTCCCACGGTGCCGCAGGGCGTGCGGGTCGCCGGCAACATCATCGGGCTCGACCCGACCGGCACGCAGCCGCGGCCCAACGGCGGCGACGGCATCGCCTTCGACGTGACCAGCGACCTGCGGATCCTCGACAACACGATCGCCGAGAACGGCGGCGTCGGGATCGTGCACCGGGGACGCACGCAGGCCGTGCCGGGGACGCCGCCCGGACCGGAATCCGGGCTTCTGATCCGCGGCAACGTCATTCGCAACAACGCCGGCGGAGGCGTTCGGATTGAACCCGAGGTTGGTTCCTTCGGTTCCGCCGCTTCGGATCCCTACAGCGGCCCGGTGCGAATCCTCGGCAACACGATCTCCGCCAACGGGGCGGCCGGGATCAACCTGATCCAGACGGCGGACTCGATCCGGCCCAACATCACGATCGGCGACACCCTCCCCGGTGAGGGCAACCTGGTCACTGGCAACGCTGGAGCCGGCGTCGCAATCGGAGCGAACTCGAGCGACACGAGCATCGCCGTCACCGTTCGCGGCAACTCGATCTACGCCAACACCGGTCTGCCGATCGACCTGGCCAGCGACGGACCGACCGAGAACGGCGAAGCCGGTGTCGTCCGCAGCGGCCCCAACTCGCACGTGAACCACCCGCTGATCACGGCGATCGGTCACGGTTCCGTGATCGTCGACGGCACCTACGCCGGCCCCGCCGAAAGCGCCTTCACGCTCGACTTCTACGCGAGCGAAACCGCCGACGGACCCGAAATCTGGATCGGCAGCACCCTCGTGACCACTGACGCTGCGGGCATTGCGAACTTCCACGCCGAGTTCGCCTCGGATGTCCCGGCGGGCTGGGTCATCGAGGCGACCGCTACCGACGCGGACGGCAGCACCTCGGAGTTCGGCGAGCCGATGATCGTTCCCGAGCGGCCGCCGGCGCCGCCCACGCCTGCCAGTGGGAACCCAGCGGCGGCGCAGTCGCCCGGCACCCAGCCGGGCCAGCCGCAGCCGTCGAAGAAGACGCGGCAGCGCAAGCGCGGCAAGCCCGTGCTCGTCCTGCAGATGGAGGCGGGGACCACGTCCGCCCGCCCGGGCTCGGTCGTCGCCTACGAGATCACCGTCCGGAACCGAGGCGGCGGACCGGCCCGCGCTGTCAAGGTCTGCAGCGAGCCGTCGTCCGAGCTGACGATCCTGCGCACTGAACCGGCCGCATCCGGCGGTGGCTCGCCTTGCTGGAGGCTCGAGCGCCTCGCGGCCGGCGGCAAGCGGGTGTTTCGCCTCACCGCTCAGATCGCCGCCGACGCCGAGCGCGGCGTGGAGCGCAACGTCGCCACGGTCAGCGCCGCCAACGTGAAGGGAGTCCGCAGCGACAGCGCCGGCGTGCGGGTGGAGCCACTGCCAGACAACGCCTGCCTGGCAAGCTCCGGCTTCGACTGGTTCCCGGACGCTCGCTTTTTCTGCTGAGTTGGCTCGGCCCCAACCGGGTGCGATCCAATGGGGGCTGCCAGGTGGGGGATAGCTCAGAAAGGCGATTCGGCTGATTAGCCGAGGCTGCGGCGCTCCTCGCAGCCCGGGGCAGCGGATCTGTCGCGGCCGGCGTTGCCGCTGCAACTGTCGTTTGCGCCGGCGCCCCCGTCCAGCTTGTCCTTGCCGTCATCGCCCCTGAGGACATCAGTGCCGACGCCGCCCTTCAGCGTGTCCTTGCCGGTACCGCCGAGCAGCCTGTCGCGCCCGCCGTGGCCGTTGAGCTTGTCGTCGCCCTTGCCGCCGCAGACGACGTCGTTGCCGGCGAGGCCGTCGATCGTGTCCTTGCCCCCGAGCCCGGCGATGACGTCGGCCTTCGCCGTGCCGCGGAGGCGGTCAGCGCCCTCGGTTCCGACGAGCGTTGGCCGCTTGCCGCCGCAGGGTGACGGCTCGGTAGCCGTCGGCGGTGGACTGCCGGCTCCGGCCGAACCAGTCCCCGCTCCGCTGCCGCCCGTTCCGTTCGGGCCGGTGTCGTTGGGATCCGAGGGGACGAAGGTCGAAGCGACGACGCTGTCGGAGAACTCGGAGGTCGAGAGCGGCGTCCCGTCGCTCGCCAGCTCGGTCGCGGTTGCGGCGACGTGTTCGCCGGCGGCCAGCACGACGGCAGGATCGCTTAGCTGCCAGGTGGCATCGCCCCCCGTGTCCGTCGTCGTCTCTACCGCGCCGAGGAAGCGTTCGCCCTCGCCATTGCCGGACGGGTCGGCCGCCAGGTTGGCGAAGACCTCGATCCGGAAGCGACTGTCGGGGTCGGATGCCAGCGTGCCGGCCGCGAGGCTGCTGCCGCCCGCGCTGGTCACCGTGGGGAACTCCTGACAGCGGTTCGCCACCAGAAGCTCGTTGCAGGTGCCGTTCTCGGTCACGCCGCCGCTGATCAGGTCCGGCCGCAGGTCGATGCCTAGGCCGCCGTTCGAGAAGATCGAGTTGCCCAGAATGGGCACGTCGACGACCGGTTCGGCGCTGCCGCCAAGCATCACGCCAGCGTCGCCGTTGTGGGCGATGGTGTTGCCGAGGGCGGCGCCGATGCCACCGATCGTGTTCTGGCTGACGGCGCCGAAACCAGCCTCGACCCCGTGGTCGGAGTTGCCGAGCGGCGTAGCACCGTCGACCGCGACGCCGATCAGGTTCGACTGGATGAGGTTGCCGTTCGTCTGCCCCCCGACCAGGACGACACCGACGTCGTTGCCCGAGATCACGTTGGGCGCGCCGGATTCTCCGACGGTGGTGCCGGAGACGCCGCTGAGCTGGATGCCCCAGGAGCCGTTGCCTCGGTCGAGAGTGCCGCTGACGTCGGTTCCGATGTGGTTGCCGACGATCTCCGTGGCGTCGATCGGTCCCCCGGCGGAACTGGAGTCGAAGGCGGTTATCCCGCTCTGGCCGTTGCCCGAGATTACGTTGCAGTCACCGTCACAGGGGCCCTCCGGCGTCGGATCGGTCGTCCCGCCGATCGTCGTCCCAGCGAGGGGAGGTCCGTCGAGGAGCGAGCGGTCCAGGTCGATGCCATGTCCGTCGTTGGGCAGCGGCGCGACGCGGTCTGCTGCCAGGCCGATCGTGTTGGCGGCGATCGAGGTATCGGTCGGTCCGACGTCGGAGCTGGCGCCGGCGAGCACGGCGATCCCGTGTTCCCCGTTGCCGGAGATCAAATTGCCTTTGATCGCCGCCCCCTGGACGGCGCCCACGAGCTTCACCGCTCCCTCGTCGTCGCTGGGCGAGTTGCCGATCGCCGCGGTCCCGGCGACGCTCGTGCCGACGTAGTTGCCTTCGACGACGAGCCCGTCCGCGCGTTCGGGCTCCGGTCCGACGACCGAGACCTCAACCGCGCTGCCGGCGTTGCCCGAGATCAGGTTGCAGTCGCCGTCGCAGGTCCCAGCAGGCGTTGGCTCGACGGGTCCTCCGATCGTGATGTCGTCGGTGGTGGCGCCGCTCAGTTCCTGCGTGGTGAGAAAGGCGTTTATCCCGTCGCCGCCGTTCGGCACCGCCGCGGTGCCGTCCCTCGTCGTCCCGATGCGGTTGCCGAGGATCGTCGCTCCGTCGCCGGTGCTGATGGTCGTGGGATCGACGCTGATCCCATGCGTCGCGTTGCCGGAGACGAAGCTGTCTTCGATCGTCGTCTGGTCGCCGCCGATCGTGATCCCATGGCGGCCATTGCCGGCCGCTTCGTCGCCCTGCTGGTCCATCCCCGAGATCACTCGCTCGACCCGGTTTTCGTCGGTGAAGAGGTGAATGCCGTCGTCGGGGAAGTCGAAGACGGCGATGTGGTGCAGGTAGCTGCCGTCGCTGCCCGTCGTTATGAAGAGGCCGTGCTCGCTCCCACCGGTGGCCGCGACGGCGCCGCCGTCGATCTCTATCCGGATCCCGTCCGCCGTCCCGTTGCGGCCGTCGATCTCGAGCTGGTCGGTTACGACCGGCAGCTCGGTGGCAGGCGCGATCGTCTGGACCGCCGGCCCGAAGCTGAACTGGATCGTGTCGCGGATCGCCGGTCCTTCGTCCCCGGCGGCGCAATCGCCTGCGAGCGCCCCGCCGACCTGCTCGTTGTCGTTGGTCGTCTCGATCGCCTCGCGCAGAGTGCAGTTCCCGTCGGCGGCAGCGGCGTCACCGAGATCGTCGACGACGACGGTCGCGGCCTGAACACGGTCGGGCGAGAGGGCTGGAGCGACCACGAATGCGCTGGCGAGGAGAGCCAGCAGCACCCCGGCGCGCACCCGGTGCCCCCGCTCATCTCTGTAGTTCGCCTTCGCCACTCGGCCGCGAACGATACGCCCGCGGTTGCCTTCTGCGAAACGGCGCGGGAATCGAGGGAGGCACTCCCTAGAGGTTGGGGGCGGCGAATAGGGGGATCGCCCGACGCAGTAGGGGTCTGCGGCGATCAGGGTGGGGACATGAACTCGACTACCGCAGCATCTCCAACGTCCCTCGCCGCCGACCTCCGGGTCCGTGGCTTCACCGGTCGCCTCGTTTCACCCGACGACCCCGACTACGACGCCGCCCGCGCCTGCTGGAACGGCGACGTCGACCGCTTCCCGGCGGCGATCGCAATGGCGCGCGACGCGGACGACGTCGCGGCCGCGGTGTTGGCTGCGCGCGCCGTTGGACTCGACCTGACGGTCCGCGCCGGCGGCCATTCGATCGCCGGCCGCTCCGTCCGCGACGGCGCCCTGTGCATCGACCTGCGCGGCCTCAACACGATTGAGGTCGACGCCGAGCGTGCCAGGGTCACGGTCGGCGGTGGCGCCCTGCTCGGCGAGCTCGACGCCGCAACCCAGGAGCACGGGCTCGCCGTGCCGGCCGGCCAGATCTCCCACACCGGCGTCGGCGGGCTGACCCTGGGCGGCGGGCTCGGCTGGCTGATGCGCCATCACGGCCTGACGATCGACTCGCTGCTGGGGGCCGAGGTCGTGCTCGCCGACGGCAGCACCGTCCTCGCCTCGGAGGCGAGCAACCCGGACCTCTTCTGGGCGCTGCGGGGCGGGGGAGGAGACTTCGGAATCGTCACCCGCTTCGAGTTCCGCGCTCACCGGGTGGGGACGGTCCTGGCCGGGATGATGGTCTACCCATGGGAGCGGGCGCGCGAGGCCTTCCATGCGACCCGCGAGCTGATGGAGGACGCGCCGCGGGAGCTGACCGCCTTCTGCGTGCTGCTCACCGCGCCGCCCCAAGAGCCGTTTTCCGAGGCGCTGCAGGGTGGCCCGGTCGCGGTCGTCGCGGTCGCCTGGAGCGGCGCGGATCTCGCGCAGGGCGAGGCCTTGCTGGCGCCGCTGCGCGAGCGCTGCCCGGCCGCCCTCGACTTGGTCCAGCCGATGCCCTACGTCGCCCTGCAGTCGATGCTCGACGACACGGCGCCGCACGGCTGGAACTTCCGTGACCGCCTGCACTACCTGCCGGAGGTCAGCGACGGCTTCCTCGACGCCCTGCTCGACGGGTTCGAGCGGGTTCCCACTCCGCAGTCGCACGTGATGACGGCGTGGATGGGAGGGGCGGTCGACGACGTGGCACCGGGGGAGACCGCGTTCGGAAACCGCGGCGCGCGGGCGCTGACCTGGCTGATCGGCTGCTCGGGCGAGGATCCGCTGGAGCCGACTGCGGCCTGGGTGCGCGAGCTCTGGGAGGCAACCGCCCCGTTTGCCTCCGAGGGCGTCTACGTCAACGCCCTCGAGGCCGGCCGGCCGGCCCGCGATGCCTACGCCGAGGAGATCTGGACCCGGCTGCTGGAGGTGAAGCGTCGCTATGACCCGGAGCGAGTCTTCGCCGGCAACGGGATCGGCTAAACGCTCCCGCGGTTCCCGCGGCTAGCAGAGGCCCTCGCGGACGGCGAGGGCCGCCGCCTCGGCGCGGCTGCGGACGCCGAGCTTGCCGAGCACCCGGCCGACGTGGTGCTCGGCCGTCTTCGGGGCGATCACCAGCCGCTCGGCGATCTCGGCGTTCGAGAGCCCGTCGGCGAGCAGGCTCAGCACCTCGCGCTCGCGGCTGGTCAGCTCGTCGCGGTCGGAGCCGCGGGAGACGCTGCGACCGGAGACGCCGAGGCTGCGCAGCAGGGCGGCGCTGCGGTCGGCTTCGTCGCGCGCTCCGAGGCGCTCGAAGACGTCACGGGCCGACCGCGCGGTCTCTAGCGCCGCCGGTGACTCAGCCGCGGCTTGGAGCTCGGCGAGGGCGAGTCGGGCCCGTCCCTCCTCGAACGGGAAGCGGACGGCGGCGAAGCCCGAGATCGCCCGTTCGAGCGCCGCGGTCGCCGCGTCTTCCTCGCCCGCCGCCGCTGCGGCGCGGCCGCGGATCAGGTCCGCTTCGGCGGCGAGATCCTCACGGTCGAGGCGTGCGGCCAGATCGTCGAGGCGAGCGGCGGCCGCCGTGGCGAGGTCCGCCGCTTCGCCGGCCAGGGCGATCTCACCGCGTAGCGAGAGCAGCTGCGCATCGTCCTCGCCGAGCGCGGCGGCGTGGCGCTCGAGCAACGCCTCGGCCCGCTCGAGCTCGCCCCGGTCGAGCAGCAGGCGCGCCAGCACCGGTGCCGCCGGGGGCGAGTCCTCCAAGCCGGCGAGCAGGCGCTCGGCCTCCTCCCGCCGTCCCTGGCGCAGGCGCAGTTCGGCGAGCACCGAGAGCGGCAGGATGCGGCCGCTGCCGCGGCGGCGGTCTTCTTTCCCGCGCAGCGCTTCGGAGAGAACCTGCTCGGCGCGCGACCAGTCGCCGGCACGGACGAGCACGCCGCCATAGATCCCGCGGCACCAGGACTGGACCGGGAGGAAGCGGCGGCGCTCGTTGAACTGGACCACCGCCTCGCACCACTGGACGGCGCGGTCGAGGTCGGCGAGGTCGTCGCAGACGACCAACGTCGTGCAGCAGGCGTCGCCGCAGGCCAGTGGGTCGCTGGTCTCGCCGCCGAGCGCGACGGTCATCGCCTCGTCGAGCAGGTCAATGCCCTCGGTGGCGCGTCCCTGGCGCACGAAGGCGCGGCCGAGCTGGGCCAGCGCCATGCACTCCACGTCGGGGTCACCGAGTCGCTGGGCTAGGTCGAGTGCCGCCTGGGCGTGGTTGGCGGCCTCGACCGGGTCCTCGGCGCGCTTGGCGTACTCGACTTCGAGCCAGCCGCGCTCTGCCACCGTGCCGTGGTCGGCGAGCAGGCGCTGGGCGCGCGCCTGCCAGCCGGCAGCCTCCGCGTGCTGGCCGTTGATCCGGTGCTCACCGGCCAGGTAGGTCGCCAACCGTCCCGCCGCCAGCGAGTCGCCGCGCCGCTGGTAGGCGGCATAGGCCTGGCGGCGGCGCTCGATTCCGGCGTCCCGCTCGCCCAGCCACCAGAGCGACTGGCCGAGCCCATCGAGCGCCTCCGGATGGTCCGGCTCGGACTCCAGCACGGCGGCAAAGGCGTCGCGGGCGCCCTCCCAGTCGGCGGCGCCGAACGCGCGCCAGCCGTTCTCGATGCCGTCCTCGCTCACCGCTCCAAGCCTACGGCGCCTGTGGAGAGGCGAGTTACCTGGAATGCCCTGCTTGTAGGAAGACTCCAGGGAGCTAGTCGGACTCGAACCGACGACCTCCTGGGTGCGATCCACGGGGGTCGGCCCTGATGGAAGCGACTAAAAAGCGTAGATTTCCAGCGCCTTTGTGATTCATCCGTCGACTCCGACCCAACGCCAGATGCGAACGGATATGCACGGATATGCAGGGTTTCAGCCACTTCTGACGAGAAGTGGCTGAAATCAAAGATGGCCGGTTGGAGTTGAATTGGCGTGCTAATATTGTCCGACAGAATTGTTAATTTGGCTCTGTGGATCTGAGATGGGCCAGAGCCGCGACCAAGCATCGAATATCGCGTGAACGCTCTCGATACGTCATCGAGCATTGCGGTCTTCGCTTCGTGCAAGACCCGCCCGGCGATGCCCCTGAGAAGGCCAGCTTGCGGCTCGTCTACCTCGGTGATGATGAGGAGGGAATCGCACTGGAGGTGATGGCGGTCGAACTCGCAGACGACGCCCTGCTCGTGATCCACGCAATGCCGCTGCGCGACCGCTACCGGAAACAGTACGAGGAGGCCAAGAAATGGCGAAGGTAAAGAAGGCGACTAGGCATCCAAAGACGAAGTCCGGCGAGGAGATCACTCCCGAGATAGCCGATGCCCTTGCGGCTGAGGCCGAGCGGGGCTATGACCTCACGAAGGCGAAGCGCCAGCGAGTCGGCCGTCCTTCCTTGGCTGGGGCGGGCTCATCTCCGCGATTGAGCTTCCGCACGAGCCCTGATCTCTATCGAGCTGCCCAGAAGCGGGCCAAGGAGGAAGGCCGCTCTGTCAGCGATCTCGCTCGCGAGGCAGTCGCCCGCTTCGTAGGCGCGCGTGGCTGAGGGCACAGCAGTGCCGTTGATTCGATAAGCCCGGCCGAGCTGTCCATCTGGCGAGAGGTCGAACCCCGCAAGGCGCGGTTAAGAGTCAGCCGCTGCCAACTTGACGAGCGACGATCGCCGCTGCGACCTCCACCGAGAGATCTTTCAGGGCAGTACCCCCGGTCGCAAGCGCAGCTCGTAGCTTCGACTGCTTCTCGACATCAGGCTCGGCGTCGATGCGCTCCTCCAGCAGAGCGACGAACTGCTCGCCAGCGATCCGGGCATCCTCAGTCGGCCAACCCTCGAATCGAGCGAGCGTTCGCGACGTTGGCCGGACACCCTGTGGCAGCGGCGGGCCGAGCCCCTGTCGGTACTCGACCCAATCGGCCCGCGCCAGCTCTTGGAGGATCGCAGCGAACTGCGCGGTCTCCATCGGCGGCTCAATCTCGCCCATGACCGTCTCCCCCGGAATGCCGAGCTGGGGCGCTCCCTCGCGCTTCCAGATGTTGTGTATCTGGCGAAGCACCGGCTCGACTGCGGGCCAGGAGAGATCAACGGCTCCATCGCCGGCAGAGGCAAGCTGACCGCCAAGAGATCGTCCCTCCGTGGTGATCGTGAAGGGCCCGAGACGCTTCCCCGGCTCGGTTCGCATGTCGATGTATCCGAGCCGGTCGAGCTCCTTGATCGCGCCCTCAGGAACGCGCTCGTCATCGTGGCCGATCAGTTCGGCTTCCCCTTCGCTGCCTCCGGAGAAGTAGGGGTGGAACGTGTCGTAGTTGCCCCTGTCGAGCTGGAGCAGACGGATGAGCAGATCAGCGAGCTTGGGGTCGAGCGGAGCGGCCACGCGCCGAATCTGCCAGCCAGACCGGACCGAACTTCGATGCGGCAACCGTCGCGGTAGAGGTGTCAGTCGGGCATAAGCCGGTTCGTCACCCCGTCGATCAGCTCGCGATCAGGCCAGGAGAAATGATGCTCAAAGACGACGAGCAGGAAGCCCATTATCGCCAGCCCCAACGACGGGTAGTCCTCGCTCTCGCTGCGCTTCTCACGGGCGTGGATCGTCGCCTCTCCCGGCAGCGGCATCGTCATGAAGCGTTCGACTGAGGCGGTATCAGCGTGAACAAGGTTGCTCGTCTTGCTGTAGACGGCGGTGTAGACCCCCGTGAAAGTGAGGATGTCGGGCTCGGCTGGGTCGTAGCTGCGGAAGGCGGGTGAGACCGCGGACCAATGCTCGTCAACTGCGCCCGTCAGCTTGTGCATCTTGATCGGCTGCTTCGCCTTTTCGGCCTTCGCCGCCTGGACGGGCGTGAGGCGTTCGATCCCAAATCGCTCCTTCGCGTACTTGTGGATTTGATAGCTGCGGTAGTCGGCCCATTCCCGCCACTGCGGAATGTGGGCCTCGGGGTCGATCCCGACCCAGCAGAACGTCGCGACATGCTCGAATAGGATGCGTAGGAGCATCTGAGCCTCTCCCGGCATCCCCCGCTCGACCTGGAGCGTCACCGACTCCAGCAGCGTCCCGCCTCGCGCAAGGAAGCCGTGAGCGACTGCCTGCCACATATCCTCGGGCGGCATTTGGAGAGGTAGCCGGTCTTCGATGAGCGCGGCGATCTCGTCGGTTGCCTTCCGCAGTTGCGCGGCGGAAACGTCTGCCATCTGCCGAGCTTGGCAGTCAGATCGGCGCTTCACCGACCGACAACTCGCCGAGGCGAGCGTTCCAGGATCAGCAGGACAGGTTTGACCGGCTGGGTTCAGGCTAGGCAGCCTTGACCACGAACTCGCGGATGTCTATCCCTGCGTCTGAGAGGCGATCACGAATCGAGACGCCGAGTGTTTCCGCCTCTTCGCCCACGATCCTCATGCCAATCTCCTCGACCTGGGGGTCGTCCGCCTCCACCTCGTAGTTAATGTCCAGATGCAGCTTCATAGAGATCGACGAGAAAGGAGCGGTTGGAGTGGCACAGATGCCTTTTTTCGCCCGGATCTGGCCTTCTCCTGTGCGAGCCGGTGATCAAAGGATCGGTCGGACTCAGCTCTTGTTTGCCTGCAGCAGGTAGGGCAGTGCCTCAATCGACACAGCCTCAAAGGCCAGGTCGTCAATGTGAGGAGCCATTACGTCACGGGTCGTGACGAAGAGCCCCCGCACCTCCCAATCGGAGCCACACGGACATCTGAGCAGTTCGCCTGCCGCCTCGCGGCGCCCCGTCAGCCAAGCGACCCGCTCGCGATGCTTTGAAGTGGTCGGGGCGCCATCGCTACTGAAGTGCTCACTCATTTCCCGGGCGATTTCGGCCGAACTCATCCCGCCTAGCAACGCCTTGCACTCCACTGCCCAGAGTACCTTCCGGGATGGATCGGCAGCGAGCACATCGATATTGCCCAGCGACTCGCCGTTCGCACGCTGTAGGCGATCCCCGCCCAAATACTCAACTCCTCGGCGCGCCAGCAAGCCAGCCCCGAGAAAGACCCCGAGAGTCTCTTCCTCGAAGGCGGCCCCTCGTGCCTTGGCCTGGCGTCCTAGCTCTTTGCGCAGCTCCTCCGTTTCGGCCAAGGCCTGGTAGTGGCCGGCGTCGATCTGTCCGAAGAGGATGTGCATACAGGCGAGCACCTGGCGTCTCCCCCACAACAATTCCTCAACTGCACCAGTGCGTCGCATGAGGAAGGGGCGCCGGTTGTAGGACCAGCGGCGCGCGTAGAGCCAGGGGAAGGTGTCGGCATCCCTCCCGTTAGGCGGAGAGAGGAAGTTCTCTCGGGGACCGATCGCGAGGTAGTCGATCGGCTTCGAGACCAGCTTGGGGTCCCAGTCGAGCATCTTCGCGAGTTCCCGTTCCGCGATTTCCCGCGGCAACACAACGACATCCTCCTCTCGCTCCCGCGCGACGAGGTTGGCGGCCACGAGCAGTTCACCTAGCTCGATCAGGGTTACTCCCGCCTCAGCGGCCATCAGCTGGTTGACACGCCCGAACTCGGGCGTGCCCTCGTCATCTGATCCCTCGAACATTGACCTCCAGCGGTCGCTAGCACTCCGCTTCTGTCCCTCGACATACTGGGAGAAGAAGGCACCGCGGCCTTGGTCATAGCGGTCGGCCTCGAGGAGCCGCAGGCGGCCGTCGTCGCGGATCAACAGCTTGACGTTGCTGAGGCCACGCCGAACAGCATCTGAGAGGTCAGCCCAACTCAACATCACCGCGACGCTTCCCATTGCTTCGTCGTGGCGGGCTGTGCTCCACGGCCGGTTGCCCGTTGAGGGGATTGCGGCTGCGTACTCGATCAGAAAGCGGCAGCACAGCCCCGCCTGGTTCCCATCGAGCATCTGCTCGCGGAGCTTCTGCTCGGCGGCAGGATAGGTGGCAAGGCGGGTGGGGATGATCGTGCGGGCGTGCTCGGAGGTGCTAGTGAGGATCTCGTTCGCCTGCACCAGCTCCTCAAGCAGGCCCTCCGGGCTGACAGCATCGAAAACGGAAATCGCTCGCTTAAAGAGGAAATCGACCGTGTGATTGAGAACCTCGCTCCGCCGCCCGGCGGGAAGGACCTCATCCCGATAGCCGAAGGTCTTGCGCAGCTCATTAGCGAGAGCGATCTCCGCGGAGGTGTAATCCTCCTCGCGAACAATGCGGCGGCGACCCTTAACCGGATCCATCAGCGGGTTCGCTTCTAGGTCGATCATCAACCAGTGCTTCTTCATGCCAAGGGGCGCGACGGCGTCTACTACGTCCTCCACCGAGATATCGCTGGTATCGATCCGATGGGAGGCTGCGACCTCCAGCAAGGCATCGAGCAGTCCCCCGACGATAAGGCGATCGCCAGCATTGTCGGCGCTATGTAGGAGACGGCGGACAGCCGGGCCGTACTCGACGTCAACGATGCGTTCATTCCGCTGAGAGATGGCAAACGTGGCTTCGCCCCCTGGGTCCTCATCTTCCCCGAACCAGAATCCCCAGGGGCTGAAGTCGACTGCGATGAGGAGAGTGGTTATTTGTCTGGCGAGCGCCGCCATTAATTGTGGGATCCCTTCCGCGAGCTCTCCGAGCCAGTAGGCGACGCTCTGCACGCCATCCCAGGAGCGCCGCACTTCGCGTTCAGGTCCTGCTACCCAGAGCGCCAGTGGCGCGCCCTCGATGAAGAGGCTTAGCCTGTTTTCGTGAATGTTGGTTTCGTGGAAGATTCTTGACTGCAGCGGGTCATCCACCCTCTCGCGCTCGACCTCGCGGATCGTCCAGCTTGGGTGACGCTCACCGTGGCGGTCGCGGCCTGCCCTTGCTCGGCGCCGGTAAGGCCCGCCCATGCCCGGCATCAGCCAGGTCCCAGTCGCCCCGCTGAACGCTGAGAGGCTGCGCTCGCGATCGCGGTAGGCGCCGTAGATGTCGAGCACCGAGCTGGCAACCACCCGAGTTGTCTCTTGCAGCTCTGCGTCGGCCTGACAAAACTTCCAAAGTGCGAGTGGGTCGCCGGTCTCTAGTACGGCGATCGTGTCGAGGTCGGCTGCCGTCATTGCTGCGAACTCGACTCCCTCCGAGAGCGGGTTAGGGACCAAGAGCAAGCCCTCGCGTCCCGCTGCTTGCATCAGGATCAAGCCGAGCAGGCATTGCCCGTCTTCCGTCTCGCTTGCGGCAGATATTGCCTCTAGGCGATGGGCCAGTTCTTCGATCCGTTCGTGACCTGCCCACACTGAGTAGGGGTTGTCGGGATCGAGATCGATGAAATCGTCGCTCAGGATGAATGCAATGATCTCCTTGTCGCTGTCAATCCTGGCCCGTATCTCGGTCCAAGGCAGTCCTTCGGTGCGCGAACTCGTTACGTCGGGGTTCATCGACATCCGCTGTAGTGCTCTGCGCACATCCTCGTCGATAGCCAAGCCGAAGAGCTCGGCGACGTCCTTGCTGCCGATCTCCTCGACGAGTCGAAGAGAGGTGTGGTGACGGAGCGAGTTCAGAACCTCGAAGGGCCGCTGGAGAATCAGCCATTCGCCTGCCTCCAAGAAGGGATGGCGGGGACCGCACCCTTCGAGGATCTCTTGCTCGCTGAAGCGGTGCTCTCCGGCGCCAGCGATCAGCGGCTGCAGTGCCAGCCGCTCATTCTCGTCGAGTAGGGAGGAGACGGCGCGACTGTGGAGTGCCACTGCCTTCTGCAGCGCGATCATTTCCTCCGTGGGAGGGATCGCGATCTTCCCGCTCGGCTTCGGTGGTGAAGTATTTCGCCTAAGCCCTGCCGAGCGCAAGACGGTGTCGCTTAGCTTCAGAGCGGCGCGGCAGCAGGTCGTGAGCTCCACCGCGATGTCGTTGGGAATGCGCTTGTCGCCAAGGCCGTGAAGCAGCGCCCTAGCCACGAACGTTGCAGCCTCGTTCAGGCCCCCACCGACGAGGAACGAGCCGCCATGGAAGGCAAGCTCCTCGCAGATCAGGTCATCGAGCGGGTCCTCCTGGGAGGATGCGAGCGTCGCGAGCGCGCCGCTATTCAGCAGTTCGTCTAGCTTTGTCCGGGTCAGTTCCGCTTCGGCTCCCCCCTCGGACTCACGCTCCGAGGAGAGGGCGGCAAGCAGTTCAAGTCGCCAGATCGAGTTCCCGTTCTCAGGAAGCAGCTGTAGCCCGCCCGCCGCGCAGGATAGAGCGAGAGGGTCAACATCGTTGATCGCTGCCCTGATCTGATCCAGGCTGCCCACTACGTACTAGTCCAGCCGCGGACCTCGTCGCCGTGATTGATCGAGCCGTCGTCGATCATCCTGAATCCGGCGATCTCGGTTCTTTGCAACTGGCAGATTGTTTCCGCGTTCACTGGGCCCATCCTCAACTCAAATCATCTCAGCGTGGACGGGAAGATCGAAAATGCGTATCTCAAAGGAGGGCGGGTGGGAATCCAGAAACAGCGGTTCGATCAGTTCCGGGTCCATCAACAGTTCAGGCGGCCACTGCACTACGCGCGACATCCAAGGCCAGATCTTCGTGAAGGCACCGTGGGCAAACTCGCCGGGCAACATTTCAATGTACCGGCCGGTGCGGTGCCCAACCACTAGAAACGATACGCCTCCCACGGCAAGCCATGCCATATAGCCGAACTCATCCGTCACGGTCTTATCGTTACCTTGACCGGTTGCCAGAGAAAGAGATCTCTGCATGTAAAAGCAATTTGCTGGGTCGCGCAATGCGCGATAGTGAGCGCCAATAAACACGGTCACCGAAGGAGCCGGTCGCCCGTTCATGCGAAGCAGAGCGGGGTGCATTTGGGGTACGAGGCCCTCGGGCCCTTGTGACTGAAAGACGTAGCAGGTCTTTGCTGCCCACTGAGCAGCAATCCATTGTGCCCGCAGGTCAAATGCACAGTTATGGCTGCGAGTGATCGCGGGCGCAAGGATAGGCTTAGCGACTTCCTCAAGCTGACTCAGCCAACCGTGATTGCAGCCGCTGCACACACGCTTAGTCGTTTCTGAGAAGCGCTTCGTTTCCCAGGAGCGTTTTACGCCGCCGACCTGTCGGAAAGCCACCGCTGGCTCATCAGCTGGGAACAGCTTTTCAAGCCACCGGGGCAATAAATGCTCGCGGCTATTGGCGGTGTCCCCGCAGAAAATGCAAAATCGCTGACCTTGCGCCACGACAGTCAGCGTAGAGAACGAAGGGGCGGTTCTTGCCGGCTCGAGTTGCGCGGCAGCCTCCCGGGTTTCACGGATTAAGCAGGCTGTGCCCTTCAACGCGGTCTTTGTCCGCCCCAAGTGCGCCGCTGGTCCGGAACTGGGCGTTGCCGTTCTTGTCAATGGTGGCGCTGCGGCAGTGCCAAGACCGTCGCTATTTGTGAGTCCCGCGAAAGAGCAGCGCCGCGAAGCCGCTAGTCGCCATCCGATGGCGGATCTCGCGCGCATGGCGGGCATCATCGAAGAGGTGGGTGTAGACGTCGAGCGTAATCGTGGTGCTTGCGTGGCCGAGGATTCGGCTGACCTGGGCAATATCGAGGCCGAGGTCGACGATCAGGTGGCTGGCGAAGGTGTGGCGTAGGTCGTGGAAGCGCAGCGGCGCTCGCCCGTCGTCGTTGAGCCCGGTGTCATCGGCGGCCGTCGTTAAGACCCGTCGCGCGACGTTCCGCTCCCCGTGCGGCGTGCCGCGAGAGGTTGCGAAGACCCAGTCGGTCGGTGCGGCGAACGGCGTGTCGTGGCGGTGGACGGCGAGGCGGTCGGAAAGCTGGGGGACCAACGGCACCTCGCGCACTGAAGCGGGCGTCTTGAGGGCGACGCGATGGGCCGGCTCGCCGCGACGAGCGCGGGAGAGTTGCGCCCGGACCCGGATTAGGCCACCGTCGAAGTCGATATCTGCCCAGGTGAGCCCGAGGAGCTCGGAGATCCGTAGGCCGCTGAAGAGCGCGGTCTCGACGAGGATGCGTCCCCGCGAGGGGCAGGCGCCCAGCAGCCGCTCGATCTCCGCCTGTCCCAGAACCCTTCCCCGCGGGCGTCGCGGTGGGTGTGGCCGCTCCTCGGGCTCCAGCAGCTCGACTGGGTCGGCGAGGATCCAGCCGCGGCGGCGGGCGAAGCGAAGCACGCTCTGCAGCGTCCCGAGGGCATTGGCGGTCGTCTTTGCCGAGCGCCCGGCGGCGCGCAGGTCGGTGATCAGGCGGGCGACGTCTTCGACCCCGAGCGAGGCGATACGTCGAGAGCCGAGGCGCGGCAGCAGGTCGTGATCGAGATGGAAGCGATGGGCCTCGTAGGTGCGCGGATGGCGATCTCCCGCCTTCACCATCGCCTCGAAGCGCTCGCTCCATCGCGCCGCGACGGTGTCGAAGCGCAGACGTGGCGAAGCTGGCACCTGGCCGGTCTCGAGAGCCCCAATCAGATCCTCACGGGCGCGCCGCGCCGCGATCAGGTCGGTGCCGACGGTGCGGAAGTGAAGCCGCCCGGCGCGGCGGGCGCAGACGGCGTAGTTGCCGTTCGCTTGCCTGTAGATGCCGCGCTCGACACGGGTCCGGCGCGGCGTCGGCCGGTCTGCCATCGGAGCCCTTCCCCACTGCGGAGTTGACCTACGGTTGACTTCTGCGAAACAGACTGACGACAAGACGTTTCGCTGTCAAGCGGAAAGCCGTGAGGTGCAGGGAGACTTAGATGGAGCTAGCCGGACTCGAACCGGCGACCTCCTGGGTGCGATCCAGGCGCTCTTCCAACTGAGCTATAGCCCCGCGGCGTGGCTGGGATGATCGTCCCAAAGGCCGCGCAGCAGCAAGGATAACTGCATAGTCTTTAGGTTCCCGGAGAGCAGCGATGGGCATTCTCGACGATGCGATCAAAGAGCACCTGGAGCTGAAGCGCCAGCACGGCGCCGACGACTCTGAGCTGAAGAAGCTGGAGGACGAAGCCTTCGGCGCGGCGGAGCGACCCGGCACCGAGGGGGCGGGGGGAGATTCGGTCGCCGAGGCGCCGACCCAGTTCATGTCCCAGCCCGATCTGGAGGCCCCGGAGCACGAGGCCGAGGCGGGCGAGGAGGCGACTGACGCCGCTAGCGACGCCGAGGAGGCGGCGCCCGCCGCCGAGGAGCCGTCCGCTCGGCCTCGCATGGAGATCGCAGACCTCCAGGAGCCGCCTGTCGAATCTGTCGAGGAGATCGAGGACGACCCATCCGAGGAGCAGTCCCCCGCGATGGAACACGAGGCGATCGCCGAGGCACCCGCACGGGAGCCCGCCCCGGCCGAGCCGCCGGCCGGGGCCGAGGAGTCGCAGGCCGAGATCAGCGCCGGCCCTTCCACCGAAGAGCGCCACGCGATCGCCGAGCATCCGACCGAGATGTACGACGTCGAGGCCGAGCTCGGGGAGACCGAGCCGACCGATGCCGAGCCGGAAGTGCGTGCCGTGGCGGAGGAGGACCTCTCCGAGGAGGACGAGGAGTTCTGGGACGAGAAGCGGCTCTCCGACGAGCTCGACCAGGCCCTCGAGGCGCCTGTCGAGCTGCAGGAGCCGGACCTCGTCGAGGCGCCCGAAGCGACTCCCCAGCCCGAGCCGACCGACGACGACGCAGAGGAGCCGGAGTCGGCGCATGCCGAAGGGCCCGAGCCGGCGCGCACCGAGGAGGGCCCCCGGACCTCGGGTAAGCAGGACGTCCTCGACGAGACCCCGGACTTCCTCGAGGAGAAGCCCGAGGACGCCGATCTCTGGTTCGAGCAGAAACCGCCGAAGGACTTCGACTTCGACGACTGAGGCATGGAGCCAGCGGGATTCGAACCCGCGACCTCCCGGATGCAAACCGGACGCTCTTCCAGCTGAGCTATGGCCCCGTGCGGGTCATTGTAGGCGCGAGATCGCTATTCGCTCGACGCCCGGCCTTCCTGGCTGGCGCGGTAGCTGGGGCCGCGCAGGCGGTTGAGCCACCAGGCCAGCTCGAGGCCGCCGCCGGTGTTGGTGGGGTCGAGGCCGAGTCGCTCGGTGTCGGTTGGCGGCAGCCGCTCGCCGAGCGTCAGCTTCGCGGCCGGTCGCCAGCCCCCGCGCAGGCCCGCCGTGCACAGCTCGAACTCGAGTCCGCCCACCTCCCGTTCACGCAGGTCGGCGAGTAGCGGCCCCTTGTCGTCTCCGCCCACGCCCCGCGCTGCCAGCAGGACGAGGTCGCCGTTCAGCCGATAGGGAAGGAGGCTGGAGTAGGGCCGATCGAGGAAGCCGCGCGACGGCAGGATCGCGTGCCGCGCGAGTGGCGGCTGCGCTGAGGAAACCAACAGCACGTCCTGGTGCTGTCCTGCCCCGTACGCGTCCGGGATGCGAAAGGCCAGGCCGCAGGGGTCCGGCAGCGGCTCGGGCAGCCCCAGCGAGCGCGAGAGCCTGACGACCGGCTCCGAGGGCGTGTCGAGCGCGGCGGCGCCCGTCCGGCTCCCGGCGAGCGGCGCCAACGTCGCCGCGAACCCGACGCCCTGCGGGTGAAAGATTCGCTTGCCGCGCAGCCGCGAGAGCCCCTTGAACAGCCTCGCGACCGTCGCCGAAGCCATCGGCGCGTCGTCCATGGCCTCCCTATGCCCAGGCCTGCCGCGTCCGAACCCGCCGTCGGGCGAAGAGCTTGATCAGCGCCAGGCCGAAGACGAAGCCGCCGACGTGGGCGAAGTAGGCGACGCCGCCGCCCGCCACGTCCGGCGCGGTCGCCTGGCCGAGCGCCGGCAGGAACTGCAGGACGAACCAGAGGCCGAGCAGGACGAAGGCGGGGATCTCGATCATCGTCACGAAGACGAAGAGGAAGATCAGCGTGACGACGCGCGCCCGCGGCAGCAGCACCAGGTAGGCGCCGAGCACCGCCGCCACCGCGCCGCTGGCGCCGATCGTCGGCACGGTCGAGCCGGGGTCTATCGCCGACTGCGCGTAGACCGCCGCCGCGCCGCCCAGCAGGTAGAAGAGCAGGAAGCGCGCCCTCCCCATCGAGTCCTCGACGTTGTTGCCGAAGACCCAGAGGAACAGCATGTTGAAGGCGATGTGCAGGAAGCCGCCGTGCATGAACATCGAGGTGAGGATGGTCAGGAACCAGGGCACGGCGTCGAGGGGGAGCGGCGGCGGGATCCCCTCCGGGCTCTGCCGGTTCAGCTCGACCGCCTCACGGTACTCGGGGGTGCCGCGGCAGACGACCGCCGGTTCGGCTTCCGTCGGGGACACTTCCGCCGCGCCGAGGTCGCACTCCGCGTCCGGGTGCAGCAGCCGGTAGGGGATCGCTCCGTACTCGATCGTGTTCGCCGCCCGCTCGCTGACGCCCGGGTAGTCGGGCGAGTACTCCTCGCTGTCGGAGAAGCTGAGCTGCCAGGCGAAGACGGCGATGCAGGCGAGAATCAGCGCAACCGTGACGATCGGGAAGCGATCGGTCGGGACGTTGTCCTTGAGCGGGATCATGACGGCGCAGGACCGGCGCCTGGCGGCGTCCTCGGTCGGCCGGCTCGGTCACGCACCTATACGTGCGCTCCCTTCGCCGGCCTCCTCTGCGTCCTACCCGGGCTTGGTCCAGACACCGTCAGGCCGCTCTTGCGGGCAGGTGCTTGTCGGCGTGGTAGCTGGAGCGGACGAGCGGGCCTGAGGCGACCGACTCGAAGCCGATCTCGTAGGCGGCCTTCTCCAGCGCCGCGAACTCCTCGGGGTGCCAGTAGCGCTCGACCGGCAGGTGGTTCTCGGTCGGCCGCAGGTACTGGCCCACGGTGAGCACCTGGACGCGGTGGTCGCGCAGGATGCCGAACGTCTCGACCATCTCCTCGAAGGACTCGCCGAGCCCGACCATCAGCCCCGACTTGGTGACGACAGCGTCGCCGCCCATCTCCTTGGCCATCTTCAGCACCCGCGCCGAGCGCATGAACTTCGAGCCGCGTCGCGCCTTCGGATAGAGCCGCGGCACCGTCTCGACGTTGTGATTGAAGACGTCGGGCCGCTCGTGGATCACCTTGGCCAGCGGCATCTCCTGGCCGCGGAAGTCGGGCGTCAGCACCTCGACCTTGCAGCCGGCCGCCTGCATGCGGATCGAGCGGATCGTGCCGACGAAGGCGCCTGCCCCGTAGTCGGGCAGGTCGTCGCGGTCGACCGAGGTGATCACGGCGTGGCGCAGTCCCATCCGCTTCACCTGGTTGGCGACGCGCAGCGGCTCGAGCGGGTCGTTCCAGGCGGGGACCCCGGTCTGGACGTTGCAGAAGCCGCACCGCCGCGTGCACACGTCGCCCAAGATCATGAAGGTCGCCGTGCCGCGCTCCCAGCACTCGCCGACGTTCGGGCAGTTGGCCTCCTCGCAGACGGTGTGCAGCCCTTCGCCGCCGATCTCGGCCTTGAGGCGGCGGTAGGTCGGGCCGCCTGGCGCCGGCACCTTCAGCCACGGCGGCTTGCGGGCACGGCGGAAGGGCACTGCGCCGTCGGCGCTCGCCGCGGTCCCGCCGGGCTTGGCGCGGGAGCGGGTGACGTGGATTCTGTCGGCGGTCTCGCTCATCTCGAGAAATGTTCGCGCTTCGCTCGCGGCGCGGAGAGCCAGGGATGCACGCTTGCTCGCTCCGCGCTCACGGACCGACCCTAGCGACGTCGAGCTCCAGGCTCGCCGGGTCAGCGGCGACCGGCTCCCGCTCGTAGACCTCGCCGAAGCGGGCGGCGACGGTGGCCGCGAAGGCACCCAGGTCCTGCTCGGCCCCGAGCTCGCGGCTCAGCGAGGTGACCCGGCAGCCCTCGATCCCGCAGGGCACGACCCATTCGAACGGCTGCAGGTCGTTGTTGACGTTGATCGCGAGCCCGTGGCTGGTGACGCCGCGGCTGACGTGGACGCCGATCGAGCCGATCTTGCGCGCCTCCGCCGCCGACTGGCCGATCTCGCCGGCAGAGCCGTCGTTTTCGTCCCGTCTGCCGCCGGCTGGCGGCGCGCCCTCCGTCCACACTCCGGTCAGCCCGTCGATCGTCTCGGCCTTGACGCCGTGCGCCGCGAGAGAGGAGATCGCGACGCGCTCCAGCCGCCGCACGTACTCGTGGACGTCGTCGCCGTAGGGCCTCAGCGAGACGATCGGGTAGGCGACGAGCTGCCCGGGCCCGTGGTAGGTGACCCGCCCGCCGCGGTCGGTCTGGTGGACCTCGATCCCCTGCGCCTCGTACCACTCGACTCCCATCGGCAGCTCTCCGGCGTCCGAGCGGCGGCCGCGCGTGTAGGTGGGAGGGTGCTCGAGCAGCAGCAGCACGTCCGGGACGTCGCCGCGCTGCCGTGCCTCGACCAGGCGGCGCTGCATCGCGAGCGCCTCCCGATAGGGGACCAGGCCGCACTCGACGACGAGGACTTCGGCGCTCACGCTTGAAATCGTTGCACGGCGCCGCTCTATCCTTGGCGCCCCGCCCATGGTCCAGTCCAACCGCCTTCGATTCGACTGGCTGCCGGCCGTCGCCCTTTGCACTGCGCTGGCCGCCGCCATGCTCGCCTGGAACCCCCCGGTGGGCGACCTCGCCGCGCAGGTCTTCCGCACCGAGCTCTTCCAGCGCGGCGGCCTCTCGATCTGGAACGGCAGCTGGTATGGCGGCCACTACACCCTCACCTACAGCGTCCTCTTCCCACCGCTGGCGGCGCTGCTCGGCCCCCGGATCGTCGGCGGCCTGGCGGTGATCGCCTCCGCCTACCTCTTCGACCGCCTCGTGCGCGAGCGCTGGGGCGAGGCGGCGCGCTGGGCGACCCTCTGGTTCGCGGCGGGGGTCGTCACGCTGCTCGCCGACGGCCAGCTCACCTTCGCGCTCGGCGTCGCCTGCGGCCTCGCCTCGCTGCGGGCGCTGCAGCTCGGCTGGCGGGCGGCCGCGATCGTCGCCGCGGCGGCCTGCGCGCTGTCCAGCCCCGTCGCCGCGGTCTTCCTCGCCGGCGCGCTGCTGGTCGGCGCCGTGCCCGGCGAGCGGCTCCGGGCGCCGGCGGCCTGGGCGGCGTCGATCGCGCTGGCGCTGCTGATGCTGCTCTGGAGCCCGCCCGTCGGCGACCTCGCCGCGCAGGCCTTCCGCGCCGAGCTCTTCGAGCGCGCCGGGCTCGCGATCTGGAACAGCAGTTGGTACGGCGGCCACTACACCCTCACCTACAGCGTCCTCTTCCCGCCGCTGGCGGCGCTGCTGGGGCCGCAGGTGGTGGGGATGCTCGCCGTCGTCGTCTCCTCTTACTTCTTCGACCGGCTGGTCCGCGACCGCTGGGGGGTGGAGGCGCGCTGGGCGACCCTCTGGTTCGCCGCCGGCGTCGTCACCCTGCTCGCCGACGGGCAGCTGACCTTCGCCCTCGGCGTCGCCTTCGGCCTGGCGGCGCTGCGCTGCCTGCAGACCGGGCGTGCGGCGCTGGCGATCCTCGCCGCGGCCGCCTGCCCGCTGGCCAGCCCCGTCGCCGGCGCCTTCCTCGCCGGGGTGCTGCTCGCCGGCGCGGCGGAACCGGGCCGCCGGCCGAGCCGGCTCGCGCTCGCGGCGGGAGGAGTGTCGCTGGCGCTCGTCCTGGTGCCGAACCTCGCCTTCCCCGAAACCGGCGAGTTCCCCTTCGTCTTCTCCTCCTACGTCGCGATCCCGCTCTGGTGCGCCGGCGCGTTGATCCTCACCCACGGGGTGCGCGAGGAGGAGCGGCAGCTGCGGCGGGTGCTCGTCGCCTACCTGCTCGCCGCGACCGTGATCTGGCTCCTGCCCAACGCGATGGGCGGCAACGCGGTCCGGCTCGGCGCGCTGTTCGGCGGGCCGGTGATGCTGTGCGCCCTGTGGGGCAGCCCGCTCTGGCGCCGGCTCTGGATCGCACCGCTGCTCGTCGCGGGCTTCGCGTCGCTGGCGCTGTGGATGTGGTCGCCCGCCGTGCGCGACGTGATCAAGTACATC
>DATABM010000004.1:0-15366 GCA_036259555.1 Solirubrobacterales bacterium | reverse complement strand
CATCCAGGTCCTGTCGCGGCGCACGAAGAACAACCCCGTCCTCATCGGCGACCCCGGCGTCGGCAAGACGGCCATCGTCGAGGGTCTGGCCCAGCGCATCGTCGCCGGGGACGTTCCCGAGTCGCTGCGCGACCGGCGCGTGATCGCGCTCGACATCGGCTCGCTGCTCGCCGGCTCGAAATACAGGGGCGAGTTCGAGGAGCGGCTGAAAGCGGTGCTCTCCGAGGTGCAGGAAGCCGAGGGGCAGATCGTCCTCTTCCTCGACGAGCTGCACACGATCGTCGGCGCCGGGGCAGCCGAAGGCGCGGTCGACGCCGCCAACCTGCTCAAGCCGATGCTCGCCCGCGGCGAGTTGCGCGCCGTTGGCGCGACGACGCTCGACGAGTACCGCAAGCACATCGAGAAGGACGCAGCGCTCGAGCGTCGCTTCCAGCCGGTGCTCGTGGGCGAGCCCGACATCGGCGACACGATCGCGATCCTGCGCGGGCTGAAGGGCCGCTACGAAGAGCACCACGGGGTGAGGATCACGGACTCGGCGATCGTCGCCGCGGCCACCCTCTCGGAGCGCTACATCGCCGACCGCTTCCTCCCCGACAAGGCGATCGACCTGATCGACGAGGCGGCCTCGCGGCTGAAGATCGAGATCGACTCGGTGCCGACCGAGATCGACGAGGTGCAGCGTCGCGAGCAGCAGCTGGAGATCGAGCGCGAGGCGCTGAGGAAAGAGAGCGACGAGCCTTCGAGGCAGAGGCTGGAGGCGCTGGAGCAGGAGCTGGCCGAGCTGCGCGAGCGGTCTGGCGAGATGACGGCGCGCTGGCAGAACGAGAAGGAGGCGATCGAGGCGATCAACGAGGCGAAGGCGAGGCTCGAGGAGGCGAACCGCGAGGCCGAGCGAGCCGAGCGCGACGCCGACCTGGAGCGCGCCGCGAAGCTGCGCTACGGCGATATTCCGGAGCTCGAGAAACAGGTCGCCGACCAGGAGGCGCGCCTCGCCGAGCTGCATGCCGACGGCGGCTCGATGCTGGCCGACGAGGTCACCGAGGAAGACGTCGCCGAGGTCGTCGCCAAATGGACCGGCATCCCGGTCAGCCGCCTGATGGAGGGCGAGGTCCAGAAGCTCATACATATGGAGGAGCGACTGCACGAGCGCGTGATCGGCCAGGACGAGGCGATCGAGGCGGTCTCCAACGCGCTGCGCCGCTCGCGCGCCGGCCTCTCCGACCCGCACCGGCCGATCGGCTCCTTCCTCTTCCTCGGCCCCACCGGAGTCGGCAAGACCGAGCTGGCCAAGGCGCTGGCCGAGTTCATGTTCGATTCCGAGCAGGCGATCGTCCGCCTCGACATGTCCGAGTACATGGAGAAGCACACGGTGGCGCGGCTGATCGGCGCGCCGCCCGGCTACGTCGGCTACGAAGAGGGCGGCCAGCTGACCGAGGCGGTGCGACGCCGGCCCTATGCGGTGGTCCTGCTCGACGAGATCGAGAAGGCCCACCCCGACGTCTTCAACACGCTCCTGCAGCTGATGGACGACGGCCGCCTCACCGACGGCCAGGGGCGCACGGTCAGCTTCACCAACACCGTGCTGATCATGACCTCGAACGTCGGCTCGGACCGGATCGTCACCGAGTCGGTCGACGAGCGGATCCGCGAGGGGATCGAAGAGGTGCTGGCGGCGACCTTCAAGCCGGAGTTCCTCAATCGCATCGACGACACGGTCATCTTCCACCGCCTCTCCAAGGACGACATCGGCCGCATCGTCGAGTTGCAGGTCAGCCAGCTGGTCAGCCGGGTGCGTGAGCGCGGCATCGAGGTGGAGCTGACCGACGACGCCCGCACCCTGCTCGGCAACCTCGGCTACGACCCGACCTACGGGGCGCGGCCGCTGAAGCGGGTGATTCAGAAGCAGCTGGTCGACAAGCTGGCGCTGAAGATCCTCGAGGGCGAGTTCCGCGAGGGCGACACGGTCAGGGCCGACGCGGCCGACGGCGAGCTCGCCTTCGAGCGGGTCGGCGAGCGGCAGGCTGCAGCGGCCTAGCGCCCCTTGCCGGAACCGCGTCTATCCGTCACCATTCAGAGGGCGCTTTAGAGGCCGCTCATGTTGGGCTGTTAAGCAGGGGGCGTGGGAGCCGCATTACAGGGAGCCGGACTTGAGGAATCGGCCGTCCATGCCGACGTAAGCTGTCCGGGGACTTCATACAGATGTTGAAACGACGCCAAATCAACGCCGAGCCGGGGGGCCGCGGGGTGCGGGGGACGCTGTCAGCGTTCGCCGACCGCTTGCGCTGGCCGTTCGAGCGCCTCGCGTGGGGCTTCGAGAGGTGGCTGTTGTGGCCGCTGCAGGAGCGGGTCGTCTGGCCCCTCCGCGACCGGGCCGCCGGTCTGGGCCTTCCCAATCCGCGCACCGCCGGAGCGGGCGCCCTGACCGTCGTCGCGATCGGCGCCGCGGCGGTTGGGGCGATCGCCCTCGAAGGGGATGGCGGCGGCGAAGCGCCGCTGCCGAGCGCGGACCCCGTCGCTGCGGTTGCGCCCCCACCACCTCCGCCCGAGCCCGAAGAGGATGAGCCAACCGGACCGGTGCTGCAGGGCGTCGAGCCGAAGTTCGGCCTCGACGGCGGCGTCGGCGTCGAGGTTCAGGAGGGCGACCCTGCCGCCGCCGCCGAACTGAACGCCGGCGCCGACGACGAAGGCGAAGCAGAGACCGTCCCCGCCGAAGAAGAAGCCGGCGCGACGACCTCCAGCCAGAAACCGGTTCCCGCCGGACCGGCGGCGATGAAAGTGGCTCGCCGCTTCTCCGAGGCGTTCGTCTTCTATGAGATCGGACAGCGGCCGGCCCGCGCGATGACCGTGTTCGGGGAAACCGCGACGCCGGAGCTGGCGACGGCGCTCGCCGAACGCCCACCACGGCAGCCGGCCAGCGTCGAGGTGCCAAAGGCGAAAGTGCTCAACCTGGTCCCGGGCCCGCGCAGCGGCAAGGTCTTTACGGTCAGCGCCTCGCTGCTGCGGGTCGGCACGCTCAGCGAGCTGCGCCTCAAACTGACCAAGCAGGCCGGAGCCTGGGTCGTCACGGACGTTCGAGGATGACTCGGGTGCGCTTCAAGCCTTCTCGCACGCGCCTGGCGGCGGCGGACACTGCGCGGGCCGGCGTCCTCAGTCGGCCGAATAGCGCTGCTATTCAGCCTCCCTGCGTCCTTGGCCCGCTTGGTCCGGCGCGCGCCAATCGCGCACGCCAAGTCTTTCAGCACACCCTCCTCATCCTGTTGCTCTTTGCCATAGGCGCGGCGACGGCGACCGCCGAGGAACCGGCCGCCAGCGAGACGGTCGCCCCTGCGCCGACCCCGGCGCCGGTCGAAGAAGGCGACGCGATCGTCGCGCCCGCTCCGCCCCCGGCGGCGAAGCCGGCGCCAGAGAACAGCGGCGGCGTCACCCCCAAGCCCCGGCCGACGCCGGAGCCCGAGCCGGAGCCCGACGTCGAAGCGGACACGGAAGCCGAAGCGGGCGGTTACTCGACCTCGGTCGCGCCGCCCGTCCTCCCCATTCCAACCCTGCCCAGCCCGAGCTGCTCCCCGGGCGCGGTTCCTGCGGTGCTGGTGCCGATCTACCAGCGCGCCGCCGCCGCCTACCAGCTCGGCCCCGAGGGCCCCAGCGTGCTCGCCGCGATCAACGAGATCGAGACCGCCTTCGGCACCAACACCAACGTCTCCTCGGCCGGCGCCCTCGGCTGGATGCAGTTCATGCCCGAAACCTGGGCCGCCTACGGAGTCGACGCCAACGGCGACGGCGAGGCCGACCCCTACGACCCCGAAGACGCGATTCACGCCGCGGCGAATTACCTGAGCGCGTCGGGCGCGCCCGGCGACTGGTACACCGCGATCTTCGCCTACAACCACGCCGACTGGTACGTGGCCGAGGTGCTCGCCAACGCCGAGTGCTACGCCGGCCTCGGCAACGCGGCGAGCGGCGCCTTCGACCTGGCGCCGAAGCTGCAGGTGCTGAGCTGCGTGGCCCCCAAACGCTGGCGCAAGAAGATCCCAGCGGAGTACCTCGACGCCTTCGAGAGTGCTGCCGCCCGCTACGGGCTCGGCAAGCGCGGGGTCTGGATGCTGGCCGCGGTGGCGCGGCTCGAGTCGAACTTCGGCCGGGGCATGGACCCGGCGGTGCTGAAGCGCAGCGGGCCACTCGGCCTCGACGGGATCGAGTGGCGGCGCTTCGCCGTCGACGGCGACGGCGACGGGCGCCTGCGCCACGCCGACCCCGACGACTCGGCGGCGACCCTGGCGCGGCTGATCTGGTCGCGCGGCGGTCTGCGGGCGGGCCTCTTCAGCCACAACCAGGCCAAGTGGTACGTCGACGCGGTCAAGACCGAGGCCGACCGGCTCGAAGGGAGGTGCGAGTCGCAGCGGGTCGAGTGGTCGCTGGCGCTGCCGAACGTGGTCATCGCCCCGATCAACTGGAACAACCTGACGATCCTCAACGAGGTTGCGCGCGAAGACCTCGAAGCGGGCCGGATCGACCCGCGCATCGTCGGCCTGCTCGGGGCGATCACCCAGGCCCACCAGCTGACGATCTCCTCGCTGCGCTCCGACCACTCGATGTACACGGCCGAAGGCGGCGTCTCCAACCACTACTACGGGCGGGCGATGGACATCGCTGCGGTCGACGGCGTCTCCTGCACCGACGTCTCGCCGACCGCGCCCTGCGCCGAGCTGGGCCGCACGCTGGCGGCGCTGCCGGCGCCCGCCCTGCCGACCGAGCTCATCTACTGCTTCGACCTCGACGGGCCGGGCCCCGCCTTCGCCCGCTCCGACCACTGCGACCACATCCACGCCGGCTACGACGGCTGAGCTCGCGGGTCGCTCGGCGCGCGTTAACGTAGGCCTCGCGAACCCCGCGAGAAGGAGAGGACGATGCCGACCTACGTGATGCTCACCAACCTGACGTCCGAGGGTGTGAAGACCCTGAAGAACAATCCGGGTCGCGTCGCCGAGGTGAACAAGGAGGTCGAGCAGATCGGCGCCAAGGTGGTGGCGCAGTACGCGACGCTCGGCCAGTACGACTTCGTCACCGTGGTCGAAGCGCCCGACGAGAAGACGATGGCGAAGGTCTCGGTCGAGCTTGGCTCGCGCGGGACGATGACCAGCCAGACGCTGGCGGCCCTGCCGGCCGACGAGCTCGCCTCCTCGCTCTAGACGGACGCCGCGCCCTCTGCTCCCGCGAATGCCTGAAGAAGCAGGAACTCCCGAGCCTCACCTCCGCTCCGGTCGCGAAGAACCAGACATGCACGCCCCCTTCGCGGATGTTCGAAGGGACAGGCATTCGCTCCCGCGTCCGGGTGCGGCTCTCTCGAGGGGATGCCTGTGAGGGTGCTGGTCGTCGGCGGGGGCGGCCGCGAGCACGCGATCGTCCGAGCGCTGGCCCGCTCGGTCCATGCGCCGGATCTGCTCTGCGCCCCGGGCAACGCCGGCATCGCCGCCGACGCCGAGTGCCTGCCTGCGGTGAGCGGCGAGGATGTCGGCGCGATCGTCGCGGCGGCGCGCGAGCGGGCGGTTGATCTCGTCGTGGTCGGACCGGAGGCGCCGCTTGTCGCGGGCGCGGTGGACGCGCTCGAGGAGGCCGGGGTGCCGGCCTTCGGCCCGAGCGCCGCGGCGGCCGAGCTGGAGGGCTCGAAGGCCTTCGCGAAGGAGCTGATGCGGGAGGCCGGCGTGCCGACCGCCGAGCACGTCCTGCTGCGCAGTCGCGAGGAGGCGGTCGAGCGAGTCGGCGACTCCTCCTATCCCCTGGTCCTGAAGGCGGACGGCCTGGCAGCCGGCAAGGGCGTGATCGTCTGCCCCGGCGAGGCCGAGGCTCGTGAGGCGCTCGACGTCTTCTTCACCGAGCGGCGCTTCGGCGAGACGACGGTCGTGCTGGAGGAGTTCCTCGAGGGCGAGGAGCTCTCGCTGCTGGCGCTCTGCGACGGCGAGAACGTCGTGCCGCTGGCGCCCGCTCAGGACTACAAGCGGATCTTCGACGGCGACGACGGACCGAACACGGGCGGGATGGGCAGCTACTCCCCGGTGCCGGGGTTCGGCGCTGCCGAGGTCGAGGAGATCGTCGACGCGGTCCACCGCCCGATCGTCGAGGCGATGGCGCGCCGCGGCACCCCCTTCCACGGCGTCCTCTACGCCGGGCTGATGATCGGCGCCGACGGCCCGAAGGTGCTCGAGTTCAACACGCGCTTCGGCGATCCAGAGACGCAGGCGGTGCTGCCGCGCCTGCGCTCCGACCTCGTCGACCTCTGCCGGGCGGCGCGCGAGCCGGGCGGCCTGACCGGCGCGAGCGCCGAGTTCGTCGAGGACTGGGCCGTGACGGTGGTCCTCGCGTCGGCCGGCTACCCCGAGTCGTCTTCCAAGGGCGACGTCATCCGCGGCCTCGAAGAGGCCGGCGAGCTGGCCGAGGTGACCCACGCCGGTACGGCCGAGCGCGACGGGGAGGTCGTCACCGCCGGGGGTCGCGTGCTCAACGTGACGGCGCTCGGCGCCACGCCGGCGGAGGCTCGCGATCGGGCATACGATGCCGCCCGCCGCATCTCGTTTGACGGGATGCAGATTCGCTCCGACATCGCCGCCCGCGCGGTGGAGCGCGTACCCAGTCACTGACGACCGAGAGGAAGAGATGAGCGAGATCTCAGAGGACCCCAAACCAGGTGGGACCCCCGCGTCGACCGAGGCGACCGCGATGCCGGCGGTCGAGGAGGCGTTCAAAGAGATCGAGGTGGACGAGCCGCTGGTCGGGATCATCATGGGCTCGAAAAACGACAAGCCCAAGATGGAGCCGGCCGGGAAGGCGCTCGAGGAAGCCGGCATCCGTTACGAGGTGCGGGTGATGAGCGCCCACCGCGATCCCGAGCTGGTCCGCGAGTACTGCCACAACGCGCGCATCCGGGGCCTCAGAGTGCTGATCGCCGGCGCTGGCATGTCGGCGGCGCTGCCCGGAGTGGCCGCCGCGCACACCGACCTGCCTGTGATCGGCGTGCCGATTCTCGGCAAGTCGCTGGGCGGCCTCGACGCCCTGCTCTCCGCGGTCCAGATGCCGCCTGGCATCCCGGTTGCCTGCGTGGCGATCGACGGGGCGAAGAACGCCGCCGTCCTGGCCACGCGAATCATCAACTCATGAGTCGCCCGGCTTCCCCACCGCTCATGACGGGCGGGTCCTGTCATGGGGGATGGGGAGGCACTGCGGGCGAGCACGTCCTCGACCCCCCCATCCCCGATGCCGCCCGCCCGAGGAATGGTGGAGAGGGACGCCTCGCTTCGGGAGCTGGTCGGTGATCTCTCGGTACACCCGCCCGGAGATGGTCGAGGTTTGGTCCCAGCAGCGCAAGCTGGAGTGCTGGCTCGAGGTGGAGCTGGCCGCGACCGAGGCCTGGGCCGAGGAGGGGGCGGTGCCTCGCGAGGCGGCGGAGGCGTGCCGCGAGCGGGCGGCGTTCACGGTCGAGGCGGTCAACGAGCGCGAGAGGGTGACCGATCACGACGTCGCCGCCTTCGTCGACGTCGTTGCCGAGTCGGTCGGCGAGCACGGCCGCTGGATTCACTACGGGCTGACGTCCTCCGACGTGCTCGACACGGCGCTCGCTCTGCAGTTGCGCCAGGCGGGGGAGATCGTCCTGGCGAGCGCCCGCGCCTACCGCGACGCCCTGGTCGAGCGGGCTCTGGAGCATCGCGACACGGTCTGCGTCGGCCGCACGCACGGCGTCCACGCCGAGCCGACGACGTTCGGTTTGCGGCTGGCCGGTTTCGCCTTCGAGGCCGACCGCAATCTGACCCGGCTCGCCGGTGCCTTCGAGCAGCTCGGCTACGGCAAGCTCTCCGGGGCGGTCGGCACCTACGCCTCGGTGCCGCCGGCGGTCGAGGCCCGGGTGATGGAGCGGCTCGGGCTGCGGCGCGAGGACGTCGCGACGCAGGTGATCCCGCGCGACCGCCATGCCGTATTGACCTCGGCGATCGCCGTCGCCGGGGCGGGGCTCGAGCGCTTCGCGACCGAGGTCCGCAACCTCCAGCGCACCGAGGTGCGCGAGGTCGAGGAGCCGTTCGCCTCCGGCGCCCAGAAGGGCTCCTCGGCGATGCCGCACAAGCGCAACCCGATCCGCACCGAGCGGATCACCGGCCTGGCGCGGGTGCTGCGCGGCTACGCCCAGGCCGGACTGGAGAACGTCGCCCTATGGCACGAGCGCGACATCTCGCACTCGGGCGCCGAGCGGGTGATCCTGCCCGACGCGACGACGGCGCTCGACTACATGCAGCACCTGGCGGCGAGCGTGGCTTCGGGCATGAACGTGCGCGCGGAGCGGATGCGCGAGAACCTCGAGCTGACCCACGGCGCCCTCTTCAGCCAGCGCGCCCTCACGGCGCTGATCGAGTCCGGCATGACGCGCGACGACGCCTACCGGGTCGTCCAGGAGAACGCCCAGCGCGCCTGGGACAGCGGCACCCACTTCCGCGAGCTGCTCGGCGCCGCCGCGCCCCAGCTCGACCTCGACGCCGTCTTCGACGAGCGCGCCTACCTCACCCATCTGCCCGAGATCTTCGAGCGGCTGGAGGCGCTACGGGACTGAGACGCTCCGCCGGGGGCTGCCCGCCGGAAGGTGATTCGTCAGCCGCGTGCTACTGACGAAAGGTCACCGCAAGCTCTATGGGGGGAAGCTGATGCCGGTGCGCGCGCTGACGAAAGGTCACCGCAAGCTCTCGCAGGCGATGCCGTCGCGATCGGCGTCGAGCCGGTGCGGGTCCCTTCTGGGGCCACCGTGCCGCTTGTAGAACTTTTGTGCCGCCCGCCAGGTGTTGAAGTCAGAGCAGTCCTTGTCGGCCGCGGTTGCCGGTTGAGCGCCAGTGCCGAGCGCCAAGGCGCCGGTGACGACGGCCGCAGTTAGCTTCCTCATGGCGTTTCCCCTTCTTCCCTTCTCCGTACTTTAGAAAGACCAAAAGGATACCGATACCTAACCCTTAAGTTCGGGGCGGATCTGTACGCTCGCCAGGTGATCCTCTACACCTGCGGCCAGAAGAAACGCGGGCCCGGCTCCATGCACCCCTGCGCCAAGGCGGGCAAGGCGCTCGACGCGGCCGGGTACGAGTACGAGCTGCGCACCGTCGGCGGCTACCGCGGCGCCTTCTGGACCTGGGCCAATCGTGGCGACGACCGGGCCGGGGTGCGGGAGCTGAGTGGCCAGAACTCGGTGCCGATCCTCGTCCTCGACGACGGCGAGGTGATCGCCGGCTCGGGCCGCATCGCGGCCTGGGCCGAGCAGCACCCGGCGGCACCCGCCGGAAGTTGAGCACCCATAGGGTGCCTAACTTGCGGCGGGTCTACCGCGCTTAGGCCGCGACCGGCTGCCGCGCCTCGCGACGCGCGGTGAGGACGACCGGCGTGCCCTTGCGGGGCGAGAGGGTGACGTTGCGGCGACCGGCGCGCTCGGGCCGCGGGTCGGCCTTGCGGAGCTCGCAGTTGGTGAGGATCTCGCGCAGCGCGATTCGCATCTCGAACTCGGCGAAGGAAGCGCCGAGGCAGCGGCGGATGCCGCCGCCGAAGGGGATCCATGCATAGGTCTCCGGCGCGCCGTCGAGGAAGCGCTCGGGCCGGAAGGCATAGGGCTCGGGATAGAGCTCGGGCCGCGTATGCGCGAGCCAGATCGCCGGCGTCACGTCGGTCCCCTCCGGCAGGGTCAGCCCGTCGGCCTCGAGCGGCTTGGTGAGGCGGCGGCCGGCGATCGGGATCACCGGTCGCAGGCGCAGCGACTCGCTGATCGTCGCCCGCAGGTAGTCCTCCTCCCCCGCGTCGAGCGAGTCGCGCAGCTTGCCCAACTCGCGCGGGTGGCGGAGCAGCAGGTCGAAGGTCCAGGCGAGCGCCGTCGCCGTCGTCTCGTGGCCGGCCAGCAGCAGCGTCATCAACTGGTCACGCAGCTCTGCGTCGGTCATCGGCTCGCCGTCCTCGAAGCGGGCGAGCATCAGCGCCGAGAGGATGTCGTCTCGCTCCTCGAGGCCGCCGGCGCCGCGGCGCTCGGCGATCTCCTCGTAGAGCAGCTCGTCGACCTCGCGCAGCTGCCCTTCGAAGCGGGCGAAGGGCTGTCGGCCGCCGAGCCGGGCGGCGATCAGCGCGACCAGCTGGGAACTCGAGTTGGCCGTCTCCTGCAGGACCGTGGACAGCATGCCCCGCAGCCGCTCCAGCCTCTGCCCCTCGGCGACGCCGAAGACGACCCGCAGGATCACCTCCAGGGTGATCGCCTGCATGCGGGGATGGAGCGCGAACTCCTCCCCCACCCGCCAGGACTCGACCTCGGCGTCGACCAGCTCGGCGACGATCGGCTCGTAGGACCGCATTCGCTCGCCGTGGAAGGGAGGCAGCATCAGCCGCCGGCGCGCCAGGTGGTCGGGGCCGGTCAGCAGCAGCAGCGAGCGCGAGCCGAGGATCGGCTCGAGGAAGATGTTGCGACCGGGCGGCAGGTCGTGGGCCGGCTCGCCGTAGAGGGCCTTGATCGCCGCCGGGTCGGAGATCATCACCATCGGTCGCTCGAAGCCCGGAAAGGTGACGCTGAAGCTGTCGCCGAAGCGCCGCCGGCAGTCCTCCAGGAAGGCGATCGGCCGGAAGGCCCAGCGCAGCATCTGCACGAGAGCGGGACTGCTCGGTTCGGGCGGCAGCGGCACGCAGCCAGTTTCGCAGAGACTGGCTGCGGGGCCAGTTTCTGCGGCGACTGTGGAGTTGACCACACTGGGATGGGGTCAAGTCCACAGTCGGCATGAGGTTCGGCCGTGCGGGTGGTTAGCATCGGCCACATGACTGCCGTAACCGATCTCCAACTCCATTCCTCAGGCAAGGTCCGCGAGATCTACGAGTGGGAGGACGACCTGCTGATGGTCGCTTCCGACCGGATCTCGATCTACGACGTCGTGATGCCGACGCCGATTCCCGACAAGGGCAAGGTCCTCAACCGCATCTCCGAATTCTGGTTCGAGCTGACGGGCGACGTCGTGCCGAACCACTTCATCTCCAGCGACGTCCCCGAGGAGGTCGCCGAACGGGCGATGCGGGTGCGCAGGCTCGAGATGTACCCGGTCGAGTGCGTCGTGCGCGACTACATCACCGGCTCCGGCTGGAAGGAATACAAGGAGGGCGGCGCGGTCTGCGGGATCTCGCTGCCCGAGAACCTGCTCGAGTCCGACAAGCTGCCCGAGCCGATCTTCACGCCCGCGACCAAGGCGGAGATCGGCGACCACGACGAGAACGTCGACTTCGACCGCGCCGCCGAGATCGTCGGCGACCGCGGCCTGATGGAGGAGCTGCGGCGGATCTCGATCGAGGTCTACCGGCGCGGCGCCGAGCACGCGGCCGAGCGGGGGATCATCCTCGCCGACACCAAGTTCGAGTTCGGCCGCGACGAGAACGACCGGATCGTCCTCGCCGACGAGGTGCTGACTCCCGACTCGTCGCGCTTCTGGCCGGCGGACCGCTGGGAGCCCGGCAAGACCCCACCGTCCTTCGACAAGCAGTTCGTCCGCGACTGGGCGACGGGAAGCGGCTGGGACAAGACGCCGCCGGCGCCGGAGCTGCCGGCCGACGTGGTCGAGCAGACGCGCGCCAAATACGTCGAGGCCTACGAGCGGGTCACGGAGCGCAGCTTCTAACCGCTGGCGCCGCTGAGCAGGGAGCGGCTGTACTGCGGATAGGTGCCGCGGTAGCCGCGCGCCCGAGCCAGCGGGCGCAGCAGGCCGAAGAGGAGCGACTGGACGACCGGCGGCGGTCGCCTCAGAACGATGACGTCGCGAAACTCAGTCGCGAACATCGACAGCTGCAACGGGTCCGGCAAGCCCTTCGCGTTCGTGTGGCCGTCGCGGGCAAGGCAGAAGAGCGTCTCGATCATGTGCACGAAGCGGGTCCCGTCCGAGATCCAGACACGGGCAACCGCTTCCTCCTCACCCGCGTTCCACCAGTCGTGCCAACGCCCCCGCGGGATCTCGACCGTCTCGCCTATTGCGGCGACCGACGTCTTCCCGTCGAGGCGGAAGCCGATCTTCCCCGAGACGACCGTGAAGCGCTCGTCGATCGCCGGGTGGAGGTGCTCGGCGGCGACGGCGCCGCGGGGTTGAACGTGAAGATCGGCCTCCGCCGAGCCGTCGTCTCCCTCCCATGGCGGCTTGACGAGAACGGCTCGCTCCCCCGTGCGCGGATTCTCGATCGAATCGCCAGCCGAGAAGGGCTCCGTCGAGGCGGCGAGATCCGGTGGGTGACTCACGCGGCAAAGACTAGTCGTAGGCGAGCAAGCCGACCGTGCGGCCGCTGCGGCGAACGACCGGCTCAGCCGCGGCGGCCGTTAGATTGGGCCTGTGAAGGCGCGCGTCCTGATCCGGCCCAAGGAGGGGATCCTCGACCCGCAGGGCAAGGCGGTCGAGCGGGCGCTGCCGGCGCTCGGTTTTGAGGGGATCGAGCACGTCCGGGTCGGCCGCATGGTCGAGCTGGAAGCCGAGGGGCCGGAGCGGCTCTCGGAGCTCTGCGAGAAGCTGCTCGCCAACCCGCTGATCGAGGACTTCGAGATAGAGCACATTGATGCGTCGTGAGGACCGGATCCGGCCGTAACCAAGGCGCCCCCGGACGCGGGAGCGAATCCATCTCCATATCCACCTTCTTCGGAATTCGGGAAAGCAGAGGGGGCGGCGTTTCATGAGGTGGGCGGTGCTTCAGTTCCCAGGCTCCTGCGACGAGCGCGACGCCGTGCGCGCCTGCGAGCGCAGCGGCGGCGAGGCCTGGCTGCATTGGCACGAGGACCGCGACCTCGGCGATGCCGACGCGGTCGTCGTCCCCGGCGGCTTCTCCTACGGCGACTACCTCCGAGCCGGCGCGATCGCCCGCTTCTCACCGGCGATGGAGGCAGTGGCGGAGTTCGCTGCCGCAGGCGGACCCGTGCTCGGCATCTGCAACGGCTTCCAGGTGCTCTGCGAAGCCGACCTGCTGCCGGGCGCGCTGCTGCGCAACGAGGGTCTGCGTTTCGTCTGCCGCCAGGTCGAGCTGATCGAGGTCGATGGAGAGCGGCTCTCGATCCCGGTCAAGCACGGCGAAGGGCGCTACTGGGCGCCCGAGGCGACGCTCGACCGGCTCGAGGCGAACGGCCAGGTCGCCTACCGCTACGCGCCGGGACAGAACCCAAACGGCTCGGCACGCGACATCGCCGGCGTCACCAACGAGGCCGGCAACGTGCTCGGCCTGATGCCCCACCCCGAGCACGCGGTCGACCCGCTCGATGGATCGACCGACGGGCTGCGGATCTTCGAGCGGATGGCGAGCGTCCCGGCATGACCACCGCCGGCGCGGACGCGGGAGTGGACGGCGGTCCATCTCTGACTTCTCCGCCGTCCACGGGAGCAGAGCAGCCGGCGGCACATATTCAGCTCGGCCTTACCGACGACGAGTTCGAGCTGATCGTCGAGAAGCTCGGCCGCGAGCCGAACGACGTCGAGCTGGCGATGTTCAGCCTGCTCTGGTCCGAGCACTGCGCCTACAAGCACTCGCGCAAGCTGCTCCGCCGCCTGCCCACCGAGGGTGAGCGGGTCGTGATGGGCCCGGGCGAGAACGCCGGCGCGGTCGACATAGGCAACGGCCACGCGGTCGCCTTCAAGGTCGAGTCGCACAACCACCCGAGCGCGGTCGAACCGTTCGAGGGTGCGGCGACCGGGGTCGGCGGCATCCTGCGCGACGTCTTCGCGCTCGGGGCGCGGCCGATCGCGATCCTCGACTCGCTGCGCTTCGGCGAGCTCGACTCGGAGCGCTCCCGCTACCTGCTCGACGGCGCCGTGCGCGGCATCGGCCACTACGGCAACTCGATCGGCGTGCCGACGGTCGGCGGCGAGATCTACTTCGAGGCCCCCTACGAGCACAACTGCCTGGTCAACGCGATGTGCGTCGGCCTCGCCAGGACCGAGGAGATGGTGCGGGCGGCGGCGGCCGGGGTCGGCAACGCGGTCGTCCTGATGGGCGCCTCGACCGGGCGCGACGGGATCGGCGGCGCCTCCGTGCTCGCCTCGGCCGAGCTCGGCGAGGGCGACGAGGCGAAGCGGCCGACCGTGCAGATCGGCGACCCCTTCGAGGAGGCGAAGGTGCTCGAGTGCTGCCTGGAGCTGCTTGGCAAGGGACTGCTCGTCTCGCTGCAGGACCTCGGCGCCGCAGGCCTCACCTCCTCGGCGGGCGAGATGGCCTCGGCGGGCGGCGTCGGCATCGACCTCGACGTGGCTCGAGTGCCGCTGCGCGAGGCCGACATGGAGCCCTTCGAGATCATGGTCTCCGAGTCACAGGAGCGGATGCTGGCGGTGGTCGAGCCCTCGAAGGTGGCCGAGGTGATCGCCGTCTGCGAGAAGTGGCAGACCGGCGCCGCGGAAATCGGCGTCGTCACCGACAGCGGCCAGATCCGCGTGCTGCGCGACGGCGAGACGGTCGGCGAGATGCCGGTCGCGGCGCTGGTCGACGGCTGCCCGCTCTACGACCTGGAGCCGGCGGCGCCGGAGGGCTGGATCTACGGCAACGAAGACGTGCTCGCCGAGCGGGTCGCCGCAGCGAGGAGGTCCGTGGACGGCGCCGAGCCATCCGGTCGGGTCGCCGATTCGAGCGACCCCGCCTCCGTCCTGCTGGCCCTGCTCGCCTCCCCAAGCATCGCCTCGAAGCGGTGGGCTTTCGAGCAGTACGACTCGATCGTCGGCTCGCGGACGGCGCGCCGCCCCGAGTCGGCGGACGCCGCGGTGCTGGCGATCCCGGAGGCCGGCAACGCGATCGCGGTGTCGATCGACGGCAACGGGCGGCGCGTCGCCTGCGATCCCTACGCGGGCACGGTCGAGGCGGTGCTCGAGTGCGCCCAAAACCTCGCCTGCGTCGGTGCCGAGCCGCTTGGCCTGACGAATTGCCTCAACTTCGGCAACCCCGAGAAGCCGACCCCGGCCTGGCAGCTCGACCGCGCCGTCAGCGGCCTGGCCGACGCCTGCCGGGCGCTCGGCGTGCCGGTCGTCGGCGGCAACGTCTCCCTCTACAACGAGGGGCCGGAAGGACCGATCTACCCGACGCCGGTGGTCGGCATGGTCGGCGAGCTGCCCGACGCAGGCGCGGCGGCGCCAAGCGGGTTCGTACGCGAGGGCGACGCGATCGCCGTCGTCGGCCCCTTCTCGCCGTCGCTGGCCGGCTCGGAGCTGGCAAAGCTGCGCGGCGAGCTCGACGCCGGCCTGCCCGAACCGGATGTGGCGGCTGTCGCCGCCGCTTGCGCGGCGGTCCGCGCGGCGGTCCGCGACGGCAAGCTCTCCTCGAGCCACGACGTCAGCGACGGCGGGCTCGCGGTAGCGCTCGCGGAGGCTGCGATCGCGGCGCCCG
>DATABM010000003.1:0-8412 GCA_036259555.1 Solirubrobacterales bacterium | reverse complement strand
GGTCAAGTCCACAGTCGGCGAGCAGATTGCTCTAGGGTCCGCCGCCCATGAGCGCGGAGCGAGCAAGCGTGCCTTCGAACCCCGAGTGCAGCGAGCGTGCATATCTGATTCTGCGCGAGCGAAGCGAGGGTGAGGCTGCTGATATCTGGTTCTTCGCGCCGCGAGCGAAGTGCGAGACGTCGTGATCGAGACGACGGTTTCAGAGCTGCCCGGCTCGCGCGTCCGCGTCGAGGCGGACGTCTCCGCCGAGGAGGTTGGCAAGGGCGTTCAGCGTGCCGCCCGCGCCCTGGCGCGCGAGATGCGGCTGCCGGGATTCCGCAAGGGCAAGGCGCCGCCCTCGCTCGTGATCCAGCGGCTCGGCTTCGGTCCTGTCTTCGAGGAGGCAGTCCGGGAGTCGCTGCCCGAATGGTATGAGCGCGCCTTGCTCGACTCGGGCATCGCACCGGTCGGCGACCCGAGCATCGAGATCGTCTCGGCGCCGGAGGCCGAGGACGAGCCGCTCAGCTTCAAATTCGAGATCGGGGTGCGGCCCACGGCCAAGCTCGGCGAGTACAAGGGTCTCGAGGTCGGCCGCGCCGAGCCCGAGCCGCCCGACGAGGTCGTCGACCGTGAGGTCGAGCGGATGCGCGAGAGCCTCGCGCGCCTCGAGCCGGTCGAGCGGGCCGCCGCGGAGGGCGACGTGCTGCTCGTCGACTTCGAGGGCCTGATCGACGACAAGGCGTTCGAGGGCGGCACGGCGACCGACTACCTGCTCGAGCTCGGCGGCGGCCAGCTGATCGAGGGCTTCGAGGAGCAGCTGATCGGCGCCAGCGCCGGCGACACCCGCAAGGTCGAGGTGACCTTTCCGGAGGACTACCGTGCCGAGCAGTTCGCCGGTCACGATGCCGTCTTCACCGTCGAGGTGAAGGAGGTCCGGGAGAAGGTGCTTCCCGACCTCGACGACGACTTTGCCTCGGAGGCGTCGGAGTTCGACACGCTCGAGGAGCTTCGCGCCGACATCCGCGAGCGCGTTGCGACGGTCATGGACGAGCGCAGCGAGCAGGACTTCCGCGTCGCCGCCGTCGACGCGGCGGCGGAGGCGGCGACCGTCGAGTTGCCGGACGACCTCGCCACCGCCCGAGCGGCCGAGCGCTGGGAGCGGGTCGAGCGCCAGCTCGCCGCGCGCGGCATGACTCCAGACGCCTACCTGCAGATGCAGGGGAAAACGCGCGACGAGGTGATAGAGGAGTCGCGTCCCGACGCCGAACGGGAGCTGCGGCGCGAGGCGGTGCTCGCCGCGATCGCCGACGAGGAGGGGATCGAGGCGAGCGAGGAGGAGATGCTGGAGGCGCTCGCCCACCCGGCCGAACATGAGCGAACGACGCCGGGCAAGCTGCTGAAGCGCCTGCAGGAGAGCGGCCGCGATGCGATGGTGCGCGACGACATTCGCTTCCGCAAGGCGATCGACCTGGTCGCCGAGAACGCCAAGCCGATTCCCTTGGAGCAGGCAGAGGCCCGCGAGAAGATATGGACGCCCGAGAAAGAGCGCGAGAACGCGGGCGAGCTCTGGACGCCGGGCAGCGGCGCTTAACTTCACCGCACCGCAGGACCGCCTCTCAGGCGCTTTTCCGTTCGCTGTTTCCAGAGCGTTCGCCGAGGGCACTGGCGCCTTTTGCGCCATATAGGCGCATAACCCGCCAGCCGTCGCTCTCTCTGGCCGAACGTCTAATTGCAGCGGTTCAGGCTTGGTGTGAGGGTGCCGAAACTTGGTAGGACAAAAGGACGTGCCAGTACCGAGAGACATAATCGAGCGCCGTCGAGTTGTCGTCGTCCTGGCCGCCGCGCTCTTCGCTGCGATCTTCGTCGCCCGCGTCACCTTCGGCACGCTGGCCGACGCCTTCAGCTTCCTCTATCTGATTCCCCTCGTCTTGGTCGCGGCCTCGTTCGGCGCGCGGGGAGGACTGGCGGCCGGAGCTGTCGCGTTCGCTCTCTCCTCGATCAGCGGTGCGATCGCCGATGCCCCGACCTCGGCGCTCGGCTACGCGAACCGGGGGATCGTCTACCTCTTCGTCGGCGCTCTGATCGGCCACCTCGCGAAGACGTTGAGGGCGGTGGAGTCCGAGAGCGCCCGCCATTTCGAGCTCTCGCAGGACATGGCCTGCGTCGCCGGCTTCGACGGCTACTTCAAACGGGTCAATCCGGCCTTCGAGCGGGTGCTCGGCTACAGCGAGGAGGACCTGCTCGGCCGACCGTTCCTCGAGTTCGTCCACCCCGAGGACCGGGCCAGCACCGAAGAGGAGGCGGCGGCGATCGCCACCGGCGCCGGCACAGTGCAGTTCCGCAACCGCTACTTCGCCAAGGACGGCTCGGTCCGGTGGATCGAGTGGACCTCGCAGCCGGTCGTCGAGGAGGAGACGATCTACGCGGTGGCGCGCGACGTCACCGACCGCAAGGCGCTGGAAGACGAGCTGGAGCGCCTCTCCCAGCGCGACCCGCTGACCGGCCTCTTCAACCGCCGTCGCTTCGAGGAGGAGCTTCGCCGCCAGCTCGCCTACACGAACCGCTACGGCAGCGGCGGGGCGCTGCTCCTGATCGACGTCGACCGCTTCAAGCAGATCAACGATTCGCTCGGCCATGCGGCCGGCGACAAGGCGTTGTGCCAGATCGCCGCCCTGCTGCGCGACAACCTGCGGGGCGGCGACGTGATCGGTCGCGGCGCCGATCCGGTTGTGGCGCGGCTCGGCGGCGACGAGTTCGTCGTCCTGCTCGCCGAGGTGGACGAGGCCGCAGCGCAGGCCGTCGCCGCGCGGTTGACGGCGACGATGCGCGACGCGACGCTGACGATCGACGGGCACGAGGTGCGGCTCGGGGTAAGCGTCGGCATCGCGACCTTCGACGAGTACGGAAGGCCCGGCGAGATCGAGCTGCTGGCGGCGGCCGACCGGGCGATGTACGAGGCAAAGGCCGCCGCCCGTTAAGACCGCCGGCTCGCTTCTATAGAGTGCGGCTCAATGAGTCCCCTGGTCCCGATGGTCGTCGAGCAGACCTCGCGCGGCGAGCGTGCCTTCGACATATATTCGCGCCTGCTCGGCGAGCGAATCGTCTTCCTCGGCACGCCTGTGACGGAGGACATCGCCAACCTGATCGTCGCCCAGCTCTTGCACTTGGAGTCGGAGGATCCCGACAAGGACATCAGCCTCTACGTCAATTCGCCGGGCGGCTCGGTTTATGCCGGCCTGGCGATCTACGACACGATGCAGTTCATCAAGCCCGACGTGCAGACGATCTGCGTTGGCATCGCGATGAGCATGGGCGCGCTGCTGCTGGCGGGTGGAGCAGCAGGCAAGCGGATGGCGCTGCCCAACTCGAAGATCCTGATCCACCAGGTGTCCTCGGGCTTCGAAGGTCAGGCGACGGACATCGAGATCCACGCCAAAGAGATCATCGACGTGCGGCGTCGCCTCGACGAGATCCTCGCCAAGCACACCGGGCAGCCGTTCGACAAGGTCACGAAAGACACCGAGCGGGACTACTTCATGAGCGCGGAGGAGGCGAAGGAGTACAACCTCGTCGACCGCGTCATCGAGCACCACTGAGCCGCCCTGAGCTGCGCATCCCGGGGTCTTCGTCGGATGGCTCGGGTCGCGCACTAAGTGCGCTCCCCTCGCCCTCCTCCCAGCCTCCCCCCGACCTGCTTGCTTAGGGCGGCTCAGCCGGTGGCCGGAGAACCCTGCAGCTCCAGCTCATACTCGACCCAGTCGCTGCGGGCGGCTCCGGTCGAGTCGTAGAGGCGCTGCGCGGTCTCGTTGTCCGGCGCCGTGACCCACTCGAGGCGGTGGGCGCCGCGCTCGCGGGCGATCGCGGCGCTCGCCTCGATCAGTGCTCGCCCGACGCCCTCGCCGCGATGGCCGGCATCGACGTAGAGGTCGTTCATCAGCACCGTCTCGGCCGGGACCAGCGAGCTGAAGTGCCAGTAGAGGCAGGCGTAGCCCAGCAGCTCCTCGCCCCGCCAGGCGCCGAGCAGCATGCCGTCCTCGCTGGGCGCGACGAAGCGGCTGAAGAAGGCGCGGTTGCGCTCGTCGTCGATTCGATCCTCCGGCACTTCGTAGAAGCGCTGGTAGGACGCGATCATCGGCAGCAGCGTCTCGAGCTGGGCGGCGGAGACCGGCTCTATGCGGAGGTCGGCGGCGTCCATCGCGGCACCGTATACCCGGACGCGAGCCGAATCCGCACGCAAGTCGCCGCCCGCAGGAAGGGACCACGCCCGCCCCGAAGTAAACGAGCGAACCGACAGTGCCGGGTTGAAGCTCCCTCTAAGCTTGGGCGCGACGCCCGGTAGGCGACTACCGCCCCCGCAAGGAGGGGATCTCACTGGCACGTCCCACCGATTCCAACGAGCAGCTCCTCTGCAGCTTCTGCGGGAAGTCGCAGCGGCAGGTCAAAAAGCTGATCGCCGGCCCCGGCGTCTACATCTGCGACGAGTGCATCGACCTCTGCAACGAGATCATCGACGAGGAGCTGACCTCGCCGGGCGGTGCCAGCGTCGAGCTGGAGAACCTGCCGAAACCGCGCGAGATCCACGAGGTGCTTCAGCAGTACGTGGTCGGCCAGGAGGCCGCCAAGCGGGCCCTCTCGGTCGCCGTCTACAACCACTACAAGCGGGTGCAGATCGCGCAGGGCGAGGAGTCCGAGGTGGAGCTGCAGAAGTCGAACATCCTGCTGCTCGGCCCGACCGGCTGCGGCAAGACCCTGCTCGCCCAGACGCTTGCTCGGATTCTCAACGTCCCCTTCGCGATCGCCGACGCAACCGCCCTCACCGAGGCCGGCTACGTCGGCGAGGACGTCGAGAACATCCTCCTGAAGCTGATCCAGGCAGCCGACTACGACGTAAAGAAGGCCGAGACCGGGATCATCTACATCGACGAGATCGACAAGATCGCGCGCAAAGCCGACAACCCGTCGATCACCCGTGACGTCTCCGGCGAAGGCGTGCAGCAGGCGCTGCTGAAGATCCTCGAGGGCACTACCGCTTCGGTGCCGCCGCAAGGGGGCCGTAAGCACCCCCACCAGGAGTTCCTGACGATCGACACCACCAACATCCTCTTCATCTGCGGCGGCTCCTTCGCCCAGCTCGACCAGGTGATCGAGCGGCGCGTCGGGGACCGGGGCGTCGGTTTCGGCGCGGCGATCTCATCGCGTGAGACCAAGGACACCGGCGAGTGGTTCGAGCAGGTGCTGCCCGAGGACCTGATCGAGTACGGCCTCATCCCCGAGTTCATCGGCCGCCTGCCCGTCGTCGCCGCGATTCACCAGCTCAGCAAAGAGGACCTGATCACGATCCTCACCGAGCCCAAGCACGCGCTGACCCGCCAGTTCCAGCGCTTCTTCGAGTTCGACGACATCGAGCTCGTCTTCGCCGAGGACAGCCTCGAGGCGATCGCCGACAAGGCGCTGGAGCGGGAGACCGGCGCCCGCGGCCTGCGCTCGATCCTCGAGGAGACGCTGCTCGACGTGCAGTTCGAGCTGCCCTCGCGCCGCGACGTCACGAAGTGCGTCGTCACCAAGGAGACGATCGCGCAGGGCCGCCGGCCGACCCTCGTCACCGAGGCGGCGCAGCAGGACATCGGACCGGCCGACGAGGAACCAGCAGAGGAATCCGCTTAGGGATGGGTGGGGCCTGGTGGCCCTCTCCCGAAGACCGTTGCGCAGCTGACGTGGTGAGGGCACGAATGCCCCTAGCCGGAGACCGTCGCGCAGCTGATCCTGCCCGGTGGTTCAAACGTGATCCCTTGAGCCTCCGTCGAGGGGCATTCGTGCCCTCTCCTGGGGCGAGAGGTATCTAGACTCGCCGCCAGTGGCGGCCGATCGCAAAACGCTCGAGGAGGCAACGCGGTGGGACCCCTCCGAGGTCGAGGGGCGGGTGTTCGCGGAGTGGATCGAGGGGGGCTACTTCCATCCCGAGGCGGAGGGGACGGCGGGGGAGAGCTTCTCGGTGGCGATCCCGCCACCCAACGTCACCGGCGCCCTTCACATGGGCCACGCGCTGAACGGCTCGATGCAGGACGCGCTCGTCCGCATGAACCGGATGCGCGGCCGCAGGGCGCTTTGGATCCTCGGCACCGACCATGCCGGCATCGCGACCCAGGCCGTGGTCGAGAAAGAGCTGCGCGCCGAAGGCAAGAGCCGCCACGAGCTCGGCCGCGAGGCGTTCGTCGAGCGGGTCTGGAGCTGGAAAGAGGAGTACGGCTCGCGGATCGTCGAGCAGTACAAACGGCTCGGGGCCTCCTGCGACTACGAGCGCGAGCGCTTCACGCTCGACGACGGCTACGTGCGCGCCGTCTACCGCGTCTTCAAGCAGCTCTACGACAAGGGCTACATCTACCGCGACAACTACATGGTCAACTGGGACCCCGGCTCCCACTCGGCGATCTCCGACCTCGAGGTCGAGAACCGCGAGGTCGAGGACACGCTCTACTCGATCGACTACCCGGTCGAGGGGTCCGACCGAGTGCTGACCGTCGCCACGGTGCGCCCCGAGACGATGCTCGCCGACACCGCGGTCGCGGTGAACCCGGGCGACAAGCGCTACGCCGACCTGGTCGGGAAGCACTGCGTCCTGCCGCTGGTCGGGCGCCGGTTGCCGATAATCGCCGACGAGCACGTCGATCCCGAGTTCGGCACCGGGGCACTGAAGATCACCCCCGGGCACGATCCAAACGACTTCGAGATCGGCCGCAAGCACGGCCTCGAGGAGATCGGCGCGATCGGTCCCGACGGCCGCATGACCGAGGCGGCGGGGGAGCGCTTTGCCGGCCTCAGCGCCGCCGAGGCGCAGAAGGCGGTTGTCGCGGCGCTGCGCGAGGAGGGCCGGCTGCGGGCGGAGGAGCCCTACGTCCACTCGGTTCCGTTCTCGCACCGCTCCGGCGAGCGGATCGAGCCGCTCGTCTCGCTGCAGTGGTTCTGCCGCATGGACGAGCTGGCGCAGCCGGCGATCGAGGCGGTCGAACGCGACGAGGTGCGGATAACGCCGCCGCAGTGGAAGCGCGTCTACCTCGACTGGATGCGGGAGATCCGGCCCTGGTGCGTCTCGCGCCAGCTCTGGTGGGGCCACCGCATCCCGGTCTGGTACTGCGACGCCTGCGAGGAGACGATCGTCGCCGAGCGGGAGCCCGAGCGCTGCGGCGCCTGCGACGGGCCGCTGCGCCAGGAGGAGGACGTGCTCGACACCTGGTTCAGCTCGGCCATCTGGCCCTTCGCGACGCTCGGCTGGCCTGACGACACGCCGGAGCTGCGCGCCTTCTACCCGACCAGCTTCCTGACCACGGCGCGCGAGATCCTCTTCCTCTGGGTGGCGCGGATGATCATGACCGGCATCGAGTTCGCCGGCGACGTTCCGTTCCGCGACGTCTACGTCCACTCGGTGATCCAGGCCCGCGACGGCCGGCGGATGTCGAAGAGCCTCGGCACCGGCATCGACCCGCTCGAGGAAATCGACAAGCACGGCGCCGACGCGCTGCGCTTCGGCCTGCTGGCGATGTCCTCGACCCAGGACGTGCGCTACTCCGACGCGAAGGTCCAGCAGGGGCGCGATCTGGCGAACAAGCTCTGGAACGCGTCGCGACTGATTTTGATGAATGTGAAATTCGATCAGAATCAGTCGCACACCAATGCGGCGCAGGGCCAAGTCCCTGCGCCGGTTCCGGTGACTCCGGAGGACCGCTGGCTCCTCTCGCGGCTGGAGCGGACGATCGGCTCGGTCACCGCCAAGCTCGAGGCCTACGACTTCGCCCACGCGGCCACCGAGGCGTACTCCTTCTTCTGGTCGGAGCTGTGCGACTGGTACCTGGAGATCGTCAAGCCGCGCCTCTACGAGGGCGAGGAGGACGTATCGGCGACCCTGCTCTGGGCGCTGGAGCGGGTGCTGGCGCTGCTGCACCCGCTGATGCCCTTCGTCACCGAGGAGATCTGGCGCTACCACCCGGCCAACGACGGTCACCTCGCCGTCCATGCCTTCCCGGAGCCCGACGAGTCGCTGGTCGACGTCGAGGCCGAAGCGCAGGTGCAGGAGGGAATCGAGCTGACCCGGCTCCTGCGCGCCTGGCGCGACCTCGTCGAGGCGCCGGCGGCGACCGTGCTGCCCGCCCGGGCTGACGGCGAGCCGCAGGAGTTCGTCGGCCGCCTCGCCCGCTTCGAGTTCGGCGACGACGGCGGCGAGCCGATCGCCGCGGTCGGGCCGGTCAAGGTGCTTGCCTCGGCCGAGGTCGACGCCGAGGCGGTCGCGGCGAGGCTCGAGCGCCGGCGCGAGGAGCTGCGCTCCGAGGTCGGCCGCGGCGAGCGCAAACTCGGCAACGAGGGCTTCGTCGCCAAGGCGCCGCCCGAGGTGGTGGAGGAGGAGCGCGTGAAGCTCGAGCGCTACCGCTCCGAGCTCGCCGA
>DATABM010000002.1:0-25061 GCA_036259555.1 Solirubrobacterales bacterium | reverse complement strand
CCTCTCCCCCCTCGGAATGCGGCTCGCCCGCGCCCCCGACGCTCACGGTCAGGTCGTCACCGGCGGTGAGGGACGCGAGCGTCGCGGTGACCCGCCCGCCCATGTTGGAGCCGAAGCCGCCGCCACGGGCGCCTTCGACGGTGAACTCGGCGGCGCCGACGCCCGGCGGCACGGTCCAGGCCGCCGCCGCGCCGGAGTACCTGAAGGCGAGCCGGCAGGTGCCGGCCGCGCATTCGGGGCCAGAGACGATCGGGATCGTCACCTGGGCCGGCGCGGACGGGGCGCTCAGGTTGCGGACCGTGTCCTCGGCGCGAACGACGTAGGTGTGCTCGCCGGCAGCGGCGCGCGAGTCGAGAAAGGTGGTCTCGTCGGTGCTGGCGATCTGCACGCCGTCGCGGTAGACGAGGTAGCGGTTCAGGAAATAGTTGTCGGTGCTGGCGCCCCACTGCAACCTCACGCCGTCTACCCCGACCGTCGCCGTGAAGCCGCTCGGGACCGTGGGCGGCTCTTCGTCGAGCTCGATCGAGACCGTCGCAGCGCCGCCGCCGGCCGACAGGGCTTCGATGTCCACCGGACCGCCGTCGAAGGTCTGCCCCGCCCCCAGCGGCGCGTCTGCGAACGTCGCGGTTGCCGGGTTCGCGTCGAGCAGCAGCGTCTCCGCCGGTATCAGGAAGGTCTCCCTCGTCGCCCGAACCGAGACGCCGCTCGTCGAGGCGTCGGTGACGTTCTCGAAGACCCCGCCGGTCTCCCTCACCTCGAGGAAGTACCAGGAGAGGATGTCGCCGCTGTCGCTCTTCAGTCGGGGAATGCGCAGCAGCGTCGGCTGGGAGGTCGAGTGGAGCGCAGAGCGCAGCGAGTAGGTGCCCGATTCGTCGACCGTCTTGACGTTCTCGGTAGCGAGGATCCCGAGCTTGTCGAGGTTCCAGCCGTTGCTGTGCCGGGGGGCGATGTTGCCCATCGTGTCGAAGGGGTCCCCGTACTCGACGATCGAGCAGGCGCTGCTGAACTGGACCCTGACCCCGCCGGAGAAGCAGGTCATGCTGCCGGCGTGCTCCAGGCCGAGGTTGTGACCCAGCTCGTGAGAGATCGCGTGGACTCCGAGGTTCCCGTTGATCATCGACCAGTCGCCACCGACGACCGCGATGCCGAGCCAGGAGCAACTGCTCTGCGGCGGGAAGACGTACATGACGTGCTCGTAGCCGGTGAGGTCGATCCCCTCGGCGGCAGCGGCCGCGTTGGCCTCGACCCTCCAGGTCTGGAACGGGCACTCCGCCGTGGGGGTGTCGAGGGCGAGCCAGCCGAACACGTCCCCGTTAGCGTTCAGCTTGCCCGTCAGGGAGATATCGCCGTAGGACTCCTCCTCGTAGAAGGCATTTGCCGAGTCGGCGGCGGTGAAGACCTTGGAACGCGTTTCAGAGGCAAGCCACGGCGCCTCCGGTTCGCCCGGGAAGGTGACCAGGACCACCGCGACCTTGCGCGGGGTCGCGAGCGCCACCGGCTGGGGGCTCGACGCGGTGGCTTCCACCTCGCCCACCAGTCGACCGTCGCGCAGCTCCCCCGTGATCGCGACCTCGTCCCCCGGCTCCGCCGCGAGAGCCGTCGGGCGAACGGGAATCTCCTTCGCCCCCGAATCGAGGCTGTAGCGAGTCGTCGACTCCCCGGTCCGGAAGTTGTCGGCGACGATCGCCTCGAGCGTGCCCGAGCGCGTCACCTCCGCCCGCGCAGGCGAGGAAATACCGAGCACGGCAGCGCAGGCGAGGCACGCGGCGACCGTGCGCCGCCACCATCTCCCTGACTCTCCCCTGTACTTTGCGGCCATCTCGCTGTTTCTGCCGGCCGTCTCGACGGGCGGTTTCCTTCCCCGAAGAAGTGTAGGGACCGCTGGTTCGTCCGCTAGATGACGCGAGCTTCGGCCGCCGGTGCCGCGTAGGCGGCGGCAAGCGTCGCGACCGTCTCGTGGGCGTTGAGCCCGCTCGGGTTCGGGACCACCCAGAGCGCCGCGCCAGTCCACCGGATGGCGCTCTCGAGCGTGTCCGGCTGCCGGCCCAAGACCGCGCCCCGCTCGCCGAACGCGTCGCGGTAGGCGGTGATCCCAGCGATGGCGACGACCCTGGGCCGCTGCTCGGCGACGAACCGCAGTAGCCGCTCGCCGCCCTCGCGCAGCTCCGCGGGCGAGAGCTCGGAGGCGCGCGCGGTGGCTCGCCGCACGAGATTGGTGATCCCGACCCCCCGCGAGACGAGATGCGCGCGATCGGTGTCGCTCATGCCCCCGACCCGGTCGATCTCGTAGTCGGTGATGCCGGCTGCAACCAGAGCCGGGTAGAAGCGGTTGGTGGGGTGCGCGAAGTGGGTCTGGACGGCGGCCGTCCACAGACCGGGATTGATGCCGACGAACAGCAGCTTCAGTCCCGGCCCCACGAGATCGTCGACCTCGCGGCCACGGAACGCCTCCAGTTGCACACGCGTGAACCGCACGCCCGCGATCCTGACGGAGCCGCGCCGAGACCGCCTTTACTCCGACTCCTCGACGAGGGAAGATCGCAGTCGAACCGAGGCTGTCGCTAGCACCGCCCTCGATGGGCTCCGTGGAGGACGCCATAGGATTGCGCCGTGCCGTTCACTCTCAGGAACCTCAAGGAGGATCTGGAGGATCTCGGATCCAAGTTCGACGGCGCGCCCGACCTGGAGTTCCGCTTGGCGACCGAGGCGCTCGAGCTCGAGAATTCCGGCCTGGGCTACCAGCGCGTCCCGCCCGGTTATCGCTTCCCGTACGGGCACACGCACAAGAAGCAGGAGGAGGTGTATGTGGTCCTGCGCGGGAGCGGGCGGATGAAGCTCGACGACGAGATCGTCGAGCTCAGGGAATGGGATGCGGTGCGCGTCCCGCCCGGCACGTGGCGAGGCTACGAGGCTGGGCCGGAGGGTCTCGAGATCTTCGTCATCGGCGCGCCCAATCTCGGCGAGGCCCCGCGCGACGACGTCGAAGGGCAGCGCGACTGGTGGTCCGGCTAGCGGAGCAGGCGCCTATGCCTGGACCGAGAGTTTCGCGACCGACCTGACCCACGCGTGGAGTAATGCGCCGCTCTGGGCGCCTCACGATTGCAAGCGGCCCACACCGGGGACGAAGCGCCCGACCCTGGCGGCGTAGGAGGCGTAGCTCTGCCCATGCGCCCGGAGGAGGTAGGGCTCCTCGACGACGCGCACCTGAAGCTCGAGGGCGATCGCCAATCCGAGGAGGCCCGCGGCTGCCACCCAGCTCGGGACGAGCAGGGTCAGCCCCAGCGCGGTCGGCAGCATCGCCGAGAAGATCGGGTTGCGGACGAACGCAAACGGCCCCGTCGTGACGAGCCGCGTTCGCTCCTGGGGGTCGACGCCGATCCGCCAGCTCGCCCCCATCGACACCTGGGCGGAGAAGGTCGCTGCGATACCTGCGACGGCAAGTGCGACTCCGACGGCGTGCGCGACGGTACCGTCGAGCGCGGCAATCGGCTCGACCACGTCGAGCAGGGCGAGCAGCGGGGCGGCCACGCCCAGCAGCAGCGCCAGCGTGAAGCCGACCCCGGCGAGCCACTCGGCCGATCCGGGGCGTCCCCCGACGCCGTGGAAGCCGCTCGAGCCGGTGCGACGAAGCTGAATCAGTGTCCGCAAGCCAAAGGCGAGCAGCAGGTAGACGCCGTAGAGGATGAGCGCGACCGCTGCCACCGCTTACGTCGTCTCCTCGCAGTGGTCTGCCCAGCGATCCCCAGCGAAATGGATGCCGTCGAGCGGTGAGCTGACGCTCACGCCGGGCTCCCCTGCGCCGCGACGGCCGCCAGGAGGGCGCGACCGCGCTCCGTCATCTCGTAGATCGCCATCTTTCCATCGCGCCTCGAGCGCGCCAAGCCGGCGTTCTTCAGTTGGCGAACGTGGTGGGAGACGAGTCGCTCGTCGCGGCCGACGATCCAACCCAGGTCGCACACACAAGCCGACCCGCTCGCCTCCAGCGCGAGCGCAATGGCGAGCCGGGTTGGGTCGGCAAGCGCTTTCGCCCCAGCCGCCCAACGGTCCAACTCTTCGATGCTAGGCAGCCCCTTCCGAACCCGCTCGGCCGTGGACAGATCCAGGCAGAGCAGATCGCAGGTATCTACATCCTTGGTCATGCCCCGATCCTACAAACATTCGCATGGATGTGCGTATGAAAACGACGCCTCCCTCATCCCACACCATCACGCACCGCGGAAACCCGTCTATCGCGGCCCGTCCGTGTAGACGAACAACACGGGATCGTCGAGGTGGCCCTCCTCCCGCCGCGCGAGCAGCCCGGCCATCGCCTTCGCCGTGTAGACGGGATCGAGCGAGAGTCGCTCGTCGGCAGCTAGGGCGCTGGCCCGCGCCGCGGCCTCGGTCGGGTGGCCGTACCCCGGCCCGAGCTGGTCGCGGGAGAGATCGAGTGCGTCCGGCTGAAGCCGCAGACCCCCCAGCCTTGCCCCGCGCCGTTCCAGCAGCGCGGCCGCACGCTTCGCGTCACGGTAAATCACTCGCTCGTCCAGGCGGAGCTTGTCGTTGACCACCACTCCGTGGACGCGGGTGCGCAGGCCCGCGAGCTGAAGGCCGAGGGCAAGACCCGCCGCAGTGCCGCCGGTGCCGACCGCGACGACGACATGCCCGGGCTCGGGCAAGGACCCGGCTTCGACCTGGGCGGCGATCTCCAGCGCCGCCTCGACGTAGCCCAGCGCTCCCATCGGAGAGGAGCCCCCGGCCGGCAGGAAGTAGGGCGGCCGGCCGTCGCGGCCGCTGCGGGCGATCAGCCAGGGAAGCGCCGCGACCGTGCGCCATTTCGAGTGGGTGCGGTAGATGCGGGCGCCGGAGGCTTCGAGCCGGGAAAGCTGCGCCCTGACGTGGTCGTCGATCGGCTGGTCCACGAGCGCGAGCGTGGTCTCGATTCCATGGTCGCGCGCATAGAGCGCCGCCGCGAGCCCCCAGTTCGTGCCAAGGCCGCCGAAGGTGAGGATCGAGCGGCGGCCACGGCGCTTCGCGTCGGGAATCAACCACTCGAGCTTGCGCACCTTGTTGCCGCCCCACTTGCCGGAACCGAAGGCGCTGTCTTCCTTCACCCATATGCCGAGCCCGGGCAGCTCGCGAACCGGCGTCGGGCGCTCGGACAGCGGCAGGTGCGGCAAGCTCTCGACGAGGGTGGGGAAGCGCTGGTGCAGGCGAGGGACCATAGGCGGCGAGACGATTATCGCGGGGCACAGCGGAGTTCGCTAGGAACCGCGCTCAGCGCAGGCCGAGCCGCATCAGCACGCGCGGAAAGCCGCTCAGCACCGAATCGGTGTCGGCCGCCTTGGTGAACCCGGCTCGCTCGAAGAGTGCACGCGTACCGACGTAAGCCATGGTCAGATCGACCTTCTCACCGCGGTTGTCGACCGGATAGCCCTCAATCGCCGGCGCACCCTGCTCCCGCGCGAACTCGACCGCTCCTGCAAGCAGGTGGTGAGAGACGCCCTCGCCCCGATGCCCTGGCCGTACCCGAATGCACCAGACAGACCAGACGGCGAGGTCGTCGCCGTGCGGAATCGTGCGGCTCTTGGCGAAAGCGGTGTGGGCTCGCGGTGCGACCGCAGCCCACCCCACGACCTCTTCGCCCTTGTAGGCGAGCACCCCAGGGGGACCTTCCTTCATCAGCTGCCGTACGCGCTCGCCGCGCGCCGGACCCTTCAGCGCCCGATTCTCCTTCGAGGGGAGGCGATAGCTCAGGCACCAGCAGACGTTCGCGTCAGGGCGCTTGGGCCCCAGCATCGTCCTGACGTCGTCGAACGCGGTCGCTGACCGGACCTCTATCGCCATCCCCCCTGAATAGCAGAGGCGTCGAGAGGCTCGACGGCGCTGGCGGAGCCGCTTCGCCTAGGGCGCGGTGGCCGTGGCCGACGCAGCCGTGAGAGGCTCGAGCGCGCCGGCGTAGAGGTCGCGCTTGATGGCCGCGATCGCATGGCGGGGCTTCCCCGCGAGGGCCTCAGCGCGATCGACCGCGGAGCCAAGCACCTGCTCCTCCGGCGCGAGGCCGGCGACGATGCCGGCGGCCTGGGCCTCGGAGCCGCTGTACCGGCGCGCCAGCACCATGGCCTCGTGGGCCACGGAGGGGCTCAGGCGTGCCCTGATCAGCGCGTTCATCCCGGGCGTGAAGGCCAGCCCGATGTCGGCCTCGGGCAGGCAGAACCAGCCGCGATCCTCGCGCATCACGGCCTGGTCGAAACAGAGCGCGAGCATCGCGCCGGCCGCGAAGGCGTGGCCGTTGATGGCCGCGATCGCAGGGACCTCGAGAGCAAGCAGCCGCGCGAAGAGGCGGTGCACCCGCGCGAGCGTCCGGTCGCTGTCGTCCGGATTGGCGGACATGTAGTCGAGGTCCAGGCCGTTCGAGAAGAACTTGCCGCTTCCGGTGAGGACGAGTGCGGCCGGCTCATCTCCGGCCTCGAGCTCGTCGAGGATCGTCTCCAGCTCGGCGAGCATCTCCGGGTGGAGGCGGTTCTCACCGGAGACCATCCGTATGACCGTGACCGGTCCCTGCCGGTCGTGCAGGGTTCGTGAGGCGGCCTCTTCCATCCGAAGCAATATTACCTAAGATCTAGGTATCTTGCTCCGTCACGTCCTGCTCGGATTGCTCCTCGATCGTCCCGACCACGCCTACGCGCTGAAGCGCCGGCTGGCACCGGGCGTGCCGCCCGACCGGCTGATCAATGACGGCGTGCTCTACCCGCTCCTCGCGAAGCTCGAGAGCGAAGGGCTCCTCGTCGGCGCGGAAAGCCACGGCAGGCGGGGCAGGCCCCGGCGCGTCTACTCGGTCACGCGTGCGGGCCGCGACGAGTTCCTGCGCTGGCTGCGCTCGGACGAGGGCGAGGAGGGGCCGCCTCTGCACGAGCTGTTCGTCGCCCACCCGCTCGTCAAGCTGCTGTTCGCCGAGCATCTCGGGCCGGCGGCAATGCGGGACAAGCTCGAGCACCAAGCAGACCGGGTAGCTGAGCGGATCGATGCGCTGGAGTCCCTCCGCGCCCTTTCCCAACCGGGCTCAGCCACCGCCCTCGGCCCCTCGTTGCTCGATCTGGAGTTGAGCCAACTCCGCGACCGGTTCGCCTGGCTGCGGCGGGAGAGCGCGCGCCTAGCCCCGTCAGACCGCTGAAGCTGTCGATCTGAGGCGTGGTCTCTCCGAGCGCCACCGGCGAGCCACTCCCCGAAACGCGAAACCGCTTGAAGGCGGGCTTTCGTCCCTTATGGGGGCGCGAGAATCCAACCCGCAACCTTCGGGTTATGAAGCCCGAATCAGGGACCCGCTGGGATACGTGGGCACGGTTTCGAGCGGTTTTCGCGAGATCGAGATCGGCTGGGATCGGCTGGATTCTGTGGGGCTTCTTGCCCCATGCCTTCCCCCAGGGCGTTCATACCGTTGGCTTTGCCCTGGAGCGGCGGGGGGACAGGGCCGGAAAAACTCCGACTAACAGGCGTCGCGGCCCGCGCCGGCCTCGCTGCTGTCACGCAGACGTGAGAGCAGCGCGTGAAGGTGCTCGCGATCCTCGGCCGGCAGGGCCGCCAGGAAGGCGTCCTCGGCATCGCGAAAGGCCTCGTCGGCCTGGGTCAATCGACGTCGGCCCGCGGCGGCGATCGAGACCATGTGCCGGCGTCGGTCCTCGGTGTCTCGGTCGCGTTTGATCAGCCCCCCGTCTTCGAGCGGGTTGAGCAGGGCGACGAGGACGCTGTGGTCGATCGCCATCAGCGCCGCCAGCTCGCGCTGGCCGATCGGGCCGCGGTCGGCCAGCAGGTCGAGGATGCGGAGCTGGCGCGGCTTGAGCTTGTGCTCGGCGAGCGCCTCGCGGATGTGGCGCGAGAAGCTCTCGCCGAGAATCGTGAGCAGGAAGCCGGTCCTGGAACCGGCGCTGTCGAGGACCTTGCCAGCCTCGTATGGACCGATGGTGGACACGCCGGAAACGTAGCGCCCATCGTTAGCGGAGCTCGATGATTTAGTGGGGGGCAAGGAACTAGGCCCTCAGCACCATCGCGTTGGCGGCGGGATCGTGCACGAGATGCCCGTCGGGATGCGTCGTTGCCTCGCCGACACGTGCAAGGACGCTCTGGAGACGCTCGGGGCTGTCGTAGGTGATCGTGAAGTGCCGCAGTCCGGCGGTGCCGGCCGGCGGCTGGGAGACGCCGACTCCCTGCCAGGTGTTGATCGCCATTCGGTGCTTGAAGCGCCCGTTGGCGTGGAAGTCGACGCCGCTGCCAAAGTCGTTCGCGTCGATGAAACCGAGGTCGTCGCGGTAGAAGCGGCGATTGGCGGCGATGTCGCCGACGTGCAGGTGCATGTGGCCCATCTTCGTCCCGCTCGGAAGCGGCCGCGCGACGTCGCCGTCGGGCAGCGTGTTCAAGACCTCCCGCAGATCGAGCGGGTCGCGGCCGCTGCGGCGCCGTCCCGCGCTGTCAAAGATCTCGACGCCCTCCACCCCCGGGCCGGTGATCCGCATCGAACCAAGCCGCTCGGGCGTCTCCAGCGTCAGCTCGAGGCCGAGCCCGTCGGGATCGTCGATGTAGATCGCCTTCGACATGACGTGGTCGGTCGGCGCGATGGGCGCGCGGGCTGCGAGCAGGCGCGCCAGCACGCGGGCGAACTCGGGCTCGTCCGGCAGGTGGATCGCCAGGTGGTAGAGGCCGGCGTGGCCCCGCCGCACCGGCGACGTCGCGCCGGGATGCAGGACGACCAGCGTCTCGCCGTCGGCACCGAGCTCGACCACTCCATCCCCTTGGCGGGAGACCTGCAGCCCGATCAGGTCGCGCCAAAAGGCCAGCGACCGCGCGGCGTCGGTCACATCGAGATGGACGGGGCCGAAGGTGGCCAGCTCAGCCGTCGTCTCGGCGACGGGCTCGGGGGTAGTGGGCGTGTGATTCATCAGCGCCTCCGGTGGAGTGGTGAATACGTTGATGAAGGAAGATCGTTGATGTATCTCAACTATACGCTACTCTCTACTTTCCCCGCAAGACCGATCACAGACTGGAGACCCCATGAAAGCCATCACCATCGAGCAGGAAGGCGCCGCACCAGCGCTGAGTGACGTTGACGAGACTCCGAAACCCGGTGCGGGCGAGGTGCTGGTCCGCGTGCAGGCGTCGTCGGTGAACGGCCTCGACAACGGCATCGCCGCGGGGATGCTCACCGAAATGCTCCCGCACGAGTATCCGGTGACCCTAGGGCGTGACTTCGCCGGCGTGGTCGAGCAAGTCGGCGAGGGCGTCGGCTCCGTGGCCGTGGGCGACGAGGTCTTCGGCGAGGTCCCGGTCATGGCCCCCCCGGTCCACAACGGCGCCTGGGCCGAGCTGATCCTCTCCAGCGAGCAAACGCTCGCCAAGAGGCCCCACGGCATCGACGTCGCCTCGGCCGGCGCTGTCCCGCTCGTCGCCCTCACCGCTCTGCCGATCGTCGATGCCCTCGAGCTCTCGGCCGGCCAGACCGTGCTGGTCGTCGGCGCGACCGGCGGCGTCGGCTCGCTGGTCGTCCAACTCGCCAAGGCTGCCGGCGCGACCGTGCTGGCCCCCGGACGGCCCGAGGACGAGGAGTTCCTGCGCGGCCTGGGCGTCGACGATGTGCTGCCCCGCGAGGGCGACCTGGTCGCCGCCGTCCGCGAGCGCTACCCCGATGGGGTCGACGCCCTGGTCGACCTGGTCACGCGAATGCAGCCGACCCCGTTCGACGGCGTCCTCGTTGACGGCGGGCGAGTCGCCTCCCCGACCAATGCCGCCGGCGAGGGCCCGGGCCGAACCAACGTCAATCACGCGCCGAGCCGCGAGGCGCTGGATCGCATCGGGGGCCTACTCGCCGACGGGACCATCCGAGTCCCGATCCAGCAGACCTTCGACCTCGAGCAGGCGCCCGAGGCGATGGAGGTCATGGCCGGCGGACACACCCAGGGCAAGGTCGCGCTTCGCGTGTCCTGAGCAACCCACGGCCGTTCTAGCCTAGAGGCCGATCGCGCTCAGATCGAGCTGCGCAAGCCGCTTCGGGTCGGTGAGGAAGTACAGCTCGACGATCCGCCCGTCCCTGACGGTGAAGGTGCCCAGGGAGTACGGGGCGCCCTTGAGCGTCGCGACGTAGCCGAGAGCCCCGTTGACGAGCACCTCGTGCCTCTCGAGGTCGAGCCGGGCGAAGGTCTGCGCCCGCGCGGCGACGGCCTCGGCGCCGCGCACCTCCTTCGACGCCGGGACGGGCCCTTTGTCCGCCCGCAGCACCACCTCGGGGTCGAGCACCGCGACGAGGGCTTCGAAGTCTCCCTCGCGCGAGGCGGTGAGGAAGGCCTCCGCCGCCTCCCGCTGCCGGTTGAGGTCGAGGTCCGGGCGCGGGTCCTCGCTCCTGACCCGTCGCCGGGCGCGGCTGGCGAGCTGCCGGGTGGCGTCGGATGAGCGCTCGACCAGCGGCGCGATCTCGTCGAAGGGGACGGCGAACATGTCGTGGAGGACGTAGGCGAGCCGCTCGGCCGGCCCCAGCCTTTCGATCACCACCTGCATCGCCAGGCCGATCGAGTCTGCGACGACGGCCTCGTTCTCCGGAGTCGTCTCTTCGACCGCGTCGACGATCGGATCGGGCAGGTGGACGGGCATCGACTGCTCGGGGTGGGTGGTGCGGCTGCGCAGCATGTCGAGGGCGATGCGACCGACGACCGTCGTGAGCCAGGCGCCGAGGCTCTCGATTTCCCCAGCGTCTGCCCGGCTCAGGCGAATCCACGCCTCCTGCACGGCGTCCTCGGCCTCTCCCACCGAGCCCAGGACCCGATAGGCGACCGCACGCAGGCGGCTGCGGTGGCGCTCGAACTGCTCGGGGAGCGATTCCTGGCCGCTGCCTGTCACATCTCCTGCCGCCCGCGCGTCATCGAATTGGAAGCACCACATTCGGAAGGAGAATCACGATGAGAGTCTTCATAGCAGGGGCAAGCGGTGCCATCGGCAGCCGTCTCGTCCCACAGCTGATCGAGAGAGGTCACGACGTCATCGGCACGCACCGCTCTCCGCAGAGCGCCGAGCGGCTGCGAGCGATGGGAGCCGAGCCGGTCAATCTCGATCTGCTCGACGCCCAGGCGGTGGGTCGGGCGGTGCTCCGGGCGATGCCGGACGCGATCGCCCATGAGGCGACCGCGCTGTCGAAGTCTCCGACCTGAGGAACTTCGACAGGACCTTCGCCGAGACCAACCGGATCCGCACCGAGGGGACCGACGCCCTGCTGGAGGCGGCACGCGAGGCCGGGGTCGAGAGGTTCGTCGCCCAGAGCTACGCCAGCGTGCAGTACGCGCGTGTGGGCGGGATGGTGAAGAGCGAGGACGACCCGCTGGAGTTCGATCCGATCCCGACGATGCGCGAGTCCGTCGCCGCGATGCGGCATCTCGACGAAGCTGTCACCGGGGCGGGCGGGGTCGCGCTCCGCTACGGCGCCTTCTATGGCGCCGACAACGACGGCCTGGTCGAGCCGGTGCGCAAGCGGTTGTACCCGATCGTCGGCGGCGGCACCGGAGTCACTTCGTTCGTCCATCTCGAGGATGCGGCGCGGGCGACCGTGCTCGCGCTGGAGAGCGATCTCTCGGGCGTCTACAACATCGTCGACGACGAGCCGGCCGCAGCCCATGAGTGGCTGCCCGCGATGGCCAGGACGCTCGGCGCCAAGCCGCCTCGCCGGGTGCCGCGCTGGCTCGCGCGGCTGCTCGCCGGCGAGGCCGTGGTGATGATGGCGACCGAATCCCGCGGCGCCACGAACGAGAAGGCCAAGCGGGAGCTCGGTTGGACCCTGCGCTATCCGAGCTGGCGGCAGGGGTTCGCCGACACGTACGGCTCGGCGAGCAACGGCTCAGGGCCGCAGGCGACAAAGGGCTCAGGGACGCCAGCGCTGCGTCGGGTTGAGAGGAGGGCGGCATGATGCGTCATCTCGCCCGCCTCCCCGACATCGCCTATCGGCGCAAGTGGTGAGTGGTCCTGGGGTTCGGGCCCGCACCGTCCACCGAATACCCTTCTGCAGTCGATCGCCGTCCCCGCGGCGCCCTTCCTTCGAAAGACGACCAAACCGAGTGAGATTCCCCCGCCCGCTTTCCTCCATCGCCGTCGCCCTGGTCTGCCTCGCCGCGCTGGCAAGCGGCGCGGGCGCCAAATCGACCCCGGCCGACGTCCAGCGCGGGCTCGAACGGCTGGTCACCTCACCGGGAGGGCCTCCCGGGGCGGTCGCGACGATCTACCGCAACGGCAAGCTGACCACGTTGCGCGCCGGTCGGGCCGATGTAAAGCGTGAGCGCGCCCCGCGGGCGAGCGACCACATGCGGATCGCCAGCATCGCCAAGGCCTTCAGCGGCGCCGTCGCGCTCAACCTGGTCCGCGCCGGCAAGCTCGGCCTCGACGACACCATCGCCCAGCGGCTGCCGGGAGCGCCGGCGGCATGGGGCGCTGTGACCGTCCGTCAGCTGCTGAACCACACGAGCGGCGTGCCCGACTACACCCGTTCAAAGCCCTTCGCGAAACAGACCGAAACGAACCCCCGCGGCTACGTCTCGCCGCAGACCGTGATTGGCTGGGTCAGCGACGATCCGCTTCAGTTCGCGCCGGGGTCGAAGTACAAGTACTCGAACACCGACAACATCGTCGTCGGCCTGATCGCCGAGGGAGTCAGCGGCGAGACCTACGGTGGCCTGCTGCAGAACGTCGTCTTCGGCCCGGCGAAGCTGACCCAGACCACCTTCCCGACCAAGATCGCCCTGCCCAAGCCCTACATCCACGGCTACATCGTCGCGCCCGGCGAGAAGGACCAGGATGTCTCGACCTTCCTCAGCCCCAGCGGCGCCTGGGCCTCGGGGGCGATCGTCTCCACCCCGCGCGACCTGAACGCCTTCATCCGTGCTGACCTCGGGCTGAAGTTCTTCGACCGTGCCCAGCAGCGCCAGCAGATGCGCTTCGTCAAGGGAGGCGAATCGAGTCCTCCCGGACCCGGCAAGAACTCCGCCGGCCTGGCCCTTTTCCGATACCAGACCAGATGCGGCACCGTCTTCGGCCATACCGGCAACTTCCCCGGCTACGTCCAGTTCGCCGCGGCCACTGCGGACGGCCGCGGGGCGGTCACGACCTCGCTCAACATCCCGGCCCCCGACGGCAAGCTGCTGGCGCAGCTGCGCAGCGTGCAGGCGACCGCGGTCTGCGCCTTGCTCGGGCGTTAGCAACCGGGGGCGGGAGGAACCCCCTCCCATCTGGTTCCTGGTACGCACTTAGAACTGCGGGCATTTGTCACGAGACCCAGGACACGAGAGCCCCGCAATGCGGAGCTTTGTCCTATAGCGGGGGCGGGATTCGAACCCGTGACCTTCGGGTTATGAGCTTGATCTACTCGATCGGCTGGACTACGTGGAGCTAGGTTTCAAGCCGATTTCGGGAGATCGAACTAGGCTGGGATCGGCTGGAATCTGTGGGGCACCTTGCCCCATTTGTTGCCCCAGGGATCGGCCTACCCGGCTAGCCAGCACCGCTTGCGATTGAGACGCCAGGAAGCTCAGCAAAGGCCCCTTTGTCGGAGCTCACGACCTGCCGCTCCTGGGCTCGTGCCGTCGCAGCGATGATGAGGTCGTGGGCGCCTCGTGGCGCTCCTGTCCGCCGAACGTGCGCCAGCAGATCGGCATGTGCCTCGGCAACGTCGAGGTCGTAGGGCTCAATCGAGACGGCGTCGAGAACCGCCGCTACGAAGCGCTCCCGCTTCTCCCGCCTGCGTCCGTTCGCCAGCTGAACACCGACTCGCAGCTCCGCCACGGTGATCGCCGCGACCGCGACGTCATCGCTGTCGTCAATCACTTCCTCCAGCGAGTCGCCGCCGCGCTCGGCGTCGACCAAAACCGTCGTGTCGAGGATCAGTCGCGCCAGGGGTCCGTCACAGGGTCCATGCCGTCACGAAGCTCCCGCAACTCGCCTGCCCAAGCATCATCGGGCCGATTGGTGCGAAGCACTTCCTTGAGTGCTTTCCCGGTCCCGCCGCCCGCGGGACCTATGGTCGCCACAGCGCGGCCATGCCGCACAACCACGTAGGACTCCCCACCGCGCTCTACATCGTCCAAGACCTCCGAGAACCGGCGGGAGGCATCAGTCGCACTGAGCTGCTTCATAAAATCATATTATCAGATTTCAATCACTCGCTGCGAGCGGCTCGCCTTTTGCCATCGCGTCCGGCCCCGTCAGTTAACGATCGGCTCGTCTCCACCCTCCCAGCTGCTCAAAGGTTGACGTGTGGGCAGCGCGACCGCAAGTGGCGCTGACGCACTCGTACGACTGGAACTTCGGCGATGGTGACGTTCTCACCACCACTCCCCAAAAACGCGGAAACCCGCTTGATAAGCGGGTTTCCGAGCTATAGCGGGGGCTGGATTCGAACCCGCGACCTTCGGGTTATGAGCCCGAGCCAGGAACCCCGCTGGACTGCGTGGGCCACGGTTTCAAGCGGTTTTCGCGAGATCGAGCTACGTGGAGATCGGCTGAAATCCGTGGGGCATGTTGCCCCATTCGTTGCCCCAGATCGGCGCTTCGTAGCAGGGAGTGCTACAGTCGTGCACATGGCACGCGCTGTTTCGATCCGGGAGCTAAGGAATTCCACCTCTGCCGTTGTCTCCGAGTTGGAAGCGGGCGAACGACTGACGCTGACGGTCAACCGTCGTCCGGTCGCCGACATCCTCCCCCACGTCGAGGATCGCGATCCTTGGGTCCCGGCCAGCGAGTTGCGCCGCATCGTGACCGAGGCGCCCGCCGACGCCGGCCTACTGGACGATCTAGCCGATGTCCGCGGCGCCGAGCTCGACGATTGAGTCGGGCAATCGCCGACACCTCGATCTTCATCGCACAAGAGACTGGCCGCGAGCTCGGCGAGCTTCCCGAGGAGATCGCCGTCTCAGTGATCACCGCAGCCGAGCTGGAGTTGGGCGTGCTGCGCGCTACCGACCCCAACGCCCGAGCCATCCGGCTCTCCACCCTCTCCCGCGTCCAGGCCACCTATCCCCTGCTTCCTATCGACGCAGAGACCGCGAGCTGCTTCGCCCGCGTCGCATCGGCGGAGCGGTCCCGCGGTCGGCGCCTCCGCCGCCACGACACCTGGATCGCCGCGACCGCACTGCGGCACGGCGCAGCCATTGTCACCCAGGACGCTGATTTCTCTTCCTTCGATGAAGTGCCAGTTCTCCGCGTCTGACACGCGCCGAGGCGCCGGGAGGGAGACGGGGATCGACGCGGGCCATAATGGCCGGTAATGAAGAAGGTTGTTGTCTACATTCCCCAGCGTCGGCGAGCGCGAGCGATGCAGATGCGTTCATTGCTGCAACAGGTCAGCCCCCATGGAGGCAACGTCGCAGAGCACGTGAAGCGGGCGCGGCCTCGCAATTAGGGTGCTAATTCACGGATCACGAAGCTGAATGGGGACGCTGCGGGCAGCTCGCTTCAACTGTCGGCCCCCTCCCCGGCAAAGATTCGCTCGTGCAGGGCCAGGGCGACCGGATCGTGACGCTCGACCTCTGCGGCGAGCAGCTCCCGGTAGGCAGCGCCCGCCTCCGAGCGCGCCCGCGGCAGCGCCGGCGACCTGGTGGCGATCATCGTCAGTAGCGAAAGCAGATCCTCCTGACCACGTTCCCTCCGCCAGGCGCCGGGTTGCTGGCGCGAGGCCTGCAGCCAGCAGAGGCCGGGCTCAAGCAGCGGCGCCGCTGCCGGGACGGCCAGGAAGCGGCAGAAGGCGTCGAAGGACTGCGGCTCGACGAGGTGCCCCACCGCCCAGGCCTCGTAGAAGCGGCGTAGCGAGGAGATCAGCGGTGCCTGGGCGGAGCCCCAGGCACCGCTCGGCTGCCAGCGGCCGATGCCGAGCAGCGAGCGCCAGCAGGCCTGCGCGTCGGCGCCGGCGTCCTGCGACCAGTTCTCAGACGCGAACTCGAGCATCTCCTCCCAGCGCTCCGCAAAGCGCGACCCCAGGCCGTCGTCGGCGAGGCCGACGGCGAACCAGGCGGTGAAGAAGGATGAAATCCAGCGCTCGCCGGCGACGCCGGTGGCGAGCAGCGGCTGCCAAAGTGAGCGCGCTTCCTCCGGATCGGCGAGGCTCAGCACCCGCTCGGGCAGGCCGAGCAAGATCGCGTTCTCATGCTCGTAGGGGCCACCGCTGTAGGAGTCCGGCTCCGCTGCAATTCGGGCGGCGATCCGTCCCACCATCTGCTGCCAGAAGCGCAGCCAAGCCAAGCGCTCCCCCTCATTGCTGGCGGCGGCGAAGTCGGGCATCCAACTCCAAGCCGCCCAGACGTGCCTAAGGTCGATCGGCGACCGGCGCCTGCGGCGGCGGCGCCGCCGACGGGCGAACGGCTGCGCGCTCGGCGGCGGCTCGTCGTGCTCCGCAGCGGAGTCCACGGCGTCGTCGCGTAGGTCCAGCTCGGCGACCTCGAGCTCTGCCGCCGCGAAGCTCTCCAGCGCGGCCTTCAGCTCCTCCAACGCCGTCTTCGCCGCCTCCTCGTCGGCGGTCTGGGTGGCGAGCGTTCGCTTCGTCTTCCAGCCCGCTACGGCGAGCGCCAGCGATTGCAGTTCGCCGAAGCCCGCGCCGAGCACCTCGCGCCGCTCGGCCGCAGCCGCGTGCAGACGGCTAATCGTGTTCAGGTGCATGTTGGTGGCGAGAACCGCGATCGCCTCCCGCACGGCGCGACCCTTCGGCTCCTCGGCCCAGAGCGCCGGCAGCGCGTCGGCGCAGAAGCGGTCATAGCTCCAGTCGCTGATGTCCTCGGCCGAGTCCATGAAGTTGGACTTCAGTGGCGTGCATCCCGCCGCCAGCAGGGTTTCGCGACACCAGGCCTCACGCTCAGGATGCCTGCGCAGCCACTCCCTGCCGCGCAGTACAAGAAAGGCGGCGACCCCGCAGCGCGCGTCGAGGGCGCTCACCACACCGTCGCTGGTCACTTCGGCGGGCGGCTCGGTCATCGCTTTCGCCTCGACCACCTCCTCCCAGAGCCGCTCGAAGTCCTCATCGCTGTAGCCGCCGTCGTTCTCGGCGTCGACCGCAGTCCGCATCCGATGCGGGAACTGCAGCCAGAACAGCCGCTCCTCGGACTCCGCCAGCGCCTCGGCGCTCTCCGCGGCGAGGTCGGGCGGGTGCTCATAGGACCAAGCCTGGCGTCCGTCCTCGAGCGTCTGCGCCACCCAGTTCCCGACATCGAGGCGCGCGGCGAGGTGGCGATTCTCCTCGCGGCCCTCCTCGCGCCAGCGGCCGAGAACCCCCTGCATCCACTCCGCAAGCTCGGGGTCGCCAAGCAGCAGCTGCTGGGCGGCCCGCTCGAGCTCAATCTTGCGGTGCCCCATCTCGTGCCACTCACGGATCAGGTTCTGCATCAGCTGCGGCTCGAGGGAGAGGCCGATCTTGTACTGCACGCCCGACTGCATGATGCGGATGTGCTCGAGCCGGTATAGCTCTGCGACCCCGAGCAGCGGCCGCAGTGGGCCCTTGAAGAGCTCGGGCCGCCGGTAGCCGACGGCGATCAGCAGGCCGGCGAATGCGAGCGAGCGCGATTCGGCCATCACCTGCCCGACTGCGGCGCGGATGTCCTCCTCTGCCTCGATCTTCTCGTAGAACCATTTCTCGAGCGCCATGAGCGCGCTCGCCACCGTCTTCGGCGCCCGCGAGTCGCCCCGGTAGAAGAGGTAGACGACCTCGTTGCCCGGCCACGCCGGGCTTCGCCCCTCGATTTCAATCGTCGCCTCTGGCAGCAGTTCGCGCACCTCGCCGTCCAACGCCGCCATGTAGCGATCGCTCGCCTCGTTGACGATCGCGGCGATCATCGCGATCGCCCGCTCGGGATCGGCCCGCAGGAACGGCAGGAACGGTCCCCGCAACCACAGCGGCGAGGACCACTTGTGGAAGTCGGGCACCCCGTAGTCCTCGAGCGGATGATGGACCCGCCGGCGCCGGCGTTGCGGCGGGATGATCGCGGCCTCGATCAGTTCGGCGGCGAGCTCTGGATCGGCCGTGACGACCGGGATAAGGGCATCACTGTCGAGAACCAGCTCGCGAAATGCTTCCAGCGTCCCGTAGCCGAGCAGCGGTGGCTCTTCCTCATCAGCGTCGAAGGGCTCCAGGGCAACCATGCTCCGACCCTGAGCAGCTCTGGCACCCTCGGGCCGGGGAGGTACCGGCTCGGGTTCGGTCAGGGCGCCGAGCAAGGCCCGTAGCCGCTCGGGATCCTCGCCCGCCGTCGCCAGGGCCGCCCGCAGGTGCAGCGCGATCAGCTCCCCCGCCACGTGGGTCCGTGGCTCGGCAGCTTGCTCGAGGATCCGCTCGGCCCCGCGCAGGGCAAGCGTTGCACAACCGCGGCGCAGTTCTTCGTCGGCCGGACGGCGACGCAGCCAGAGATTGAGGGTCTCGGCCAACTCGACATCGGCCAGCTCGACAACCTCCTCGCCGTGACGCAGCAGCACGCTCAGCACCGGCGGCCAGAGCGGTGTGTAGGGAACCCGGTTCTTGGCCGCCGCGACGACGGCGACGTCGGCACCCATACCGCGAAACGCCGACATCAGGTAGGGGTCGGGAACGGTGGCCGTGTGGCGAAAGCGGGAGAGGAAGCGATTGAGGAGCCGGCCGCAATCGGCGACCAGCAGCTCCCAGGCCGACTCGATCGCGGTCTCGGGATCGGCGGCGAAGACGAGGGCATCGAGGAAGACGTCGTGGATCGCGCTGGGATCCTCGCCGCCCAGGGTTCGCAGCTCCTCCCCCCAACGGCTCCCCTCGCCGCGCAGCAGGCTGAGCGCGTGCAGGCGGATCGCCCGATGCCAGAGCGGCGAGCCGATCCGCTCTGCCAAAAACTCGGCGCGCTCCTCACTCTGCGAGAGCAGGACCTGATAGCGGCTCCAGTCCGCGTAGAGGTCGTGGGCAAAGCTCACCCGCCCCTCGACCACCTCGACGATCCCGTCCCGCTCCAGCTCGTCGATCGGCGCCGTATCCCCGAGCTCTTCCCGCGGAGTCGAGGAGAGCAGACGGTCGCCCTGCTCGCGCGCGAGTCGCATCAGGGTCGCGGCCCGACCCTGGCGGTCGGCGCCGCCGCCCAGCGCCATTTCCCAAAACCAGGCCGCGACCGCGGTCTCATCATCTCCCGAGCGCTCGCTTGGCAGCGGGGAGGAGGCGCTGCGAGACGCGAACATGTCGAGCACCTTCGGTCGCCGCAGGATCGCCGCCAGCCGGCTGCGGCCGCTCAGCTGGCGCAGCTGGGGCAGCTCGCGGAGCACGGCGGCCAGTTGCCTGGCGTCAAATGACCCCACCGCGACCGGTTTCATCTTGACCTCGGCGTTCAGCGAGCGCAGCTTGTCGCTGACCCGGACGAATTCCTGCACCTGGCAGGTGAGGACCACCGAGATCCGTCCCGTCTCGCTCAGTTCGAGCACTCTCGCCACCAGCCTGAACGGCCACTCCTCGAATTGCCGATCGAGGCCGTCGACGACAATGGTGAGCGGCCCCGGGGCGGCGGCGATCACCTCCTCGACCCGGTGGCGGAGCCCAATACTCCCCTGCTCGAGACGGGCCAGGTGGGCCCCGCCCAGCCACAGCACCTCGCCGGCGGCCGAGCGCTCGAGCCATTGCCGGGCGATCACCGTCTTTCCGCATCCCGAAGGGCCGACCAGGGCCACGGCCGCGCTCGAGGCAACCGCGGCCTCGAGCCGGCCGATCTCCTCGTCACGGGCGACCCTCACCCCGGCGATCGTGTCCCGCACCCGCCGTCCGCCTTCCTCTGAGAGCGCGCGAAGGCGCCCCCAGTCGCCGCGGAAGTCGAGCCGCTCGGCGAATTCGAAGTCGGCCAGCTCGGCGGGAACCCTGTCGACTTCAATGAAGCCACCGTTGATCCGCACCTCGGCGACCAGTTTCAGCAGTTCGTCCCAGAGTCGATTACGTTCGGCCGGCTCGACCAGCGCCAGGCCACACCAGAGCACGGCCTGGGCCTGATCGGCGGAACCGGGGGTCATCAGGTCGAGACCCAGGTATCGCATCCTGCGCAACAGCCGCGCCGGCGAGCGCTCCTCCGGCTTGATGCCCTCGGCAAGCTCCTCCGGGCAGGCGAGGCTCCGCCACAGCGCCCGGTGGATGTCGGAGACCGCCCCCTTGGTGTCAATCCGCTCGGCGAGGGCGACGGGATCCTGCATCGCGGCCCAGCGGATCAGCTCGTCCAGCGCCTTGGCGACGGCCGCGTCGGGAGGCGGCGCCACGAGGCCGATCAGGTCGATCTCCTCGCGGAAGCCGCTGCATCCCACTCCGCACAGTTCCGACCAGGCGCCGCGGACGAAGTCGTCCGCCACGCCGCCGTTCGTCGCCTGTGCGGAGCTTTTGATTGAGAGCGTCAGCCGCGAGCCCTCACGACCGGTCAGCAGAAGGTCGTCGAGGACCCAGCCCGAGGCGGCGACCTGAAACTCGAGCCGCTCGGTCGGCTGGAGACCCGCCCGTGGTTCGGTGCCGAGGAGGGCGGCGGCCAGCAAGTAGGCTGCGACGCGGTCCTCATAGTGGTGCCCGATGCCGCCCGTCTTGTTGATAGACGTTTTCCCGCTCACTGCGACGAGCGTACCTGTGGCGGAGCGTCGTTCCCCACGGCACGTGTGGCGAGACATTCTCGCGAAAGAAAGAGGCTGCAGAGACTCGCCAGGAAAGACGGCGCGAAGCCGCTAGCGAGGATATTTCTTGAGGCGGGCTGGACCCGAATCAGCGACGACGGATTGGACCGACAGCCCGTTTCAAGGGCCGAAATCGACCTCTCTCAGACCTCGTGTTGCCCCTGGCGTTGCCCCAGGGCCGTTTTTGGACGTTTCTGGACTCGCCCCAAAACGCGAAAACCCGCTTGATAAGCGGGTTTCCGTCCTATAGCGGGGGCGGGATTCGAACCCGCGACCTTCGGGTTATGAGCCCGACGAGCTACCTGGCTGCTCCACCCCGCGGCGGTACGGGCAATGCTAGCAGTGGTTGGGCGGGTCGCAAGCGGTTGTTGGACGGCCGCAGAGCCGATCGCGGGGTCGCGGGCTTAGAGTGCCGCGGCCATGGCGCGGGCTTCTCAAAGAGTGGCGGTGATCGACGTCGGCAGCAACTCGACGCGGCTGCTGATCGCCGACGTCGCCGACGGCGAAGTTGCCAAGCTCGAACGGCAGAGTCGGGTGACGCGGCTGGGCCGAGGCGTAGACCTAACCGGGCAGCTCGCCGCTGAGGCGATCGAGGCGACCTGCGAGGCGATTGGCCACTACGCCGCGCTGTGCGAGCGGTTCGAGGTGAGCGCTACCGCGACGATCGCGACCAGCGCCGTCCGCGACGCCTCGAACGGCGATGCCTTCGTCGCGGAGCTGCGTGAGCGCTTCGCGCTGACGGCAAGGGTGCTCGACGGCGCCGAGGAGGCGCGGCTCACCTATCTCGGCGCCACGCACGAGCGGGCGCCCAGCGAGCCGACGCTGGTGCTCGACATCGGCGGCGGCTCGACCGAGCTGATCGTCGGCCACGGCAGTCGAATCGACTTCGAGCACTCGATGCAGGTCGGCGTCGTGCGCCACACCGAGCGGCACATCTCGGGAGACCCGCCCACCGCAGCGGAGCTCGAGGGGCTCGCCGCCGACGTCCGCGGGTCGATCGAGGCCGCGGTCCCGCCCGAGCAGGCAGAGCGGGTCGCCGCGGGCATCGCGGTTGCCGGAACGCCAACCTCCTTAGCCGCCGTCGAGCTCGAGCTGGAGCCCTACGACCCCGAGCGAGTCCACGGTCACGTCCTCTCCCTGGATTCGATCCAGCGACTCCTCTCCGTCTTCGCATCGCGCCCGCTGCCAGCGCGAAAGGAGATCCCCGGCCTGCACGAAGATCGGGCGCCGACGATCATCGCGGGCGTCGTCATCCTGGTGGAGGTGATGCGGGCCTTCCGGCTCTCGCAGATTCGGGTTGCCGAGCACGACATCCTCTATGGAGCGGCACTGCAGGTGGCGTCCCGAGCGCCGTGAACCTCTTCGTACTCCAATGTCGAACCTCCCTGTACAGCCTGGTTCTCTCAGGCGCTCCAGTTGGGTAAACGGTTCGGTCTATCCCCTAGTTTTCAGTAGGCAATACCTACCGGATTCTTAGTAGCGGGGTTGCCGGGTTGTAGACATGTTGGACAGAGCCACACATAATCCTCGCATCGGGAACGTGATTAGGACACTGTCCTTATCGGTACCGAGATAAGGGTTCGGACGATAGCCGCATCATGGCGCCTCCCGCCGTCTGAGCCCATCTAATAAGCACCGGTCCCCGAAGACGTACCCCTGCCCGTCCTGGGGGGCCAACCTGAATCGGCCGCCATCGCTGGCGGTCGATTCTCGTCTGGGGAAGATTCTCGCCCGCGACGAGTAATCGCCGCAAATCAGGCCAGATTCGACTTGCGCGGATAGACGACCTCAGGGTCCGTGAGGACGTTCACCAGGGTCGGCCGGCCCGACTCGAAGGCCCGCTCCAACGCCGGCCGCAGCTCGCCAGGCTCGCGGACCACCGTCCCCTCGCAGCCGAGCGCCTCGACCACCTTCTCGTAGGGAGTCTCCGGCCGCAGCTCCGCCGCAACGGAGTAGCCGTAGAGGAACTTCATCGGGTGGTGCTCGAGCGCCCAGATCCCGTTGTTGCCCATCACGCCCACGACCGGGAGGTCGTGACGCGCCAAAGTGTCGAACTCCATTCCCGCGAAGCCGAAGGCGCCGTCGCCGAGCAGCAGGCACACCTGTCGGTCGGGGTGCGCCAGCTTGGCGCCGATCGCCTGGCCGGGCCCCGCCCCCAGGCACCCGAAGGGGCCGGGGTCCATCCAGCAGCCCGGTTCGTAGGTCTCGATAAAGCGACCCGCGTAGGAGACGAAGTCGCCGCCGTCGCCGACGACGATCGCGTCGCGGTCGAGGACTTCCCCCAGCTCCTTGTAGATACGGACCGGATGCAGCGGCGCCCGATCGTCGTTCAGCTCCCCCAGCTCGGCGGCGCGCTTCTCCGTCTCGACCGAGCGCAGCTGCTCGAGCCAGGCATCGCTGCGACGCGGTGCCCCGGCAGCCGCCACGGCGAGCGCCGCCAGGGTCGCCGCCACGTCGCCGACCAAGTCGACCTCGGGAGCGCGGTTCGCGCTCAGCGGGTTTGGGGCCGCGTCGAGGCGGATCAGCCTGGTGTCGTCGCCAAAGCTGCCCCCGAACCCGAGCCTGAAATCGATCGGCACCCCGACGACGAGGGCGACGTCGGCCCCCTTCAGCCCCGTCCCGCGCGCCCGGCTGAAGGCCAGTTCGTGGTCGGCCGGCAGGCAGCCGCGACCGAGGCCGTTGAGGAAGACCGGGATGCCCAGCGCCTCGGCCAGTTCGCGCAGTTGCATCTCTCCCCGCCCCCAGTAGAGACCGGTGCCGGCCATGATCGCCGGGCGCTCGGCACTCCGCAGGAGCTCAGCCGCACGCTCGACGCCCTCGGCTGGCGTCGCCTCGACCTCCGCCCGCTCGGGGACCTCTGCTTCGGCCTCGCTGAAGACGACGTCGAGGGGATAGTCGACGAACGTCGGGCCGCCGGGAGCGCTCAGCGCCAGGTCGAGGGCCGCCGCGGTCCGCGCCGGGATCGCGGCCGGGTCCTTGACCGTCTCGGCGGACTTGACCAGCGGCTCGACGAACGGTAGGTGGTCGATCTCCTGCAGCGAGCCGGCACCCCAGCGCAGCTCCGGCGCCCGGCCGCCGAGCACACAGACAGGCGAGCAGTTGGCCTGCGCCCCGGCGATCGCGCTCATTCCGTTCGTCACGCCAGGTCCCGCGGTCAGCGCCGCCACGCCGACCGTCCGCGTCGCCTTGGCGAAACCCTCGGCGGCGAACGCCGCGGTCTGCTCGTGGCGGACGTCGACGATCTCGATCCCCTCGGCTTTGCAGCCGTCGTAGATCGAGAAGAGATGCCCGCCGGAGAGCGTGAACAGATGCGTCACGCCCCGCGACTTGAGAGCTTTGGCGACGAGCCGCCCTCCATGTACTGCGGTGCGCTGCTCCGTGGTGGCCACGCGAGAAGTCTATTTGCGCGCCAGAAATGCCCGGGGCGGGACTCGAACCCGCAAGCCCCTTTCGGGGCAGCGCATTTTAAGTGCGCCGCTTTTGCCAGTTTCGCCACCCGGGCTGCACGATGGTATCCAGGCCGACTGCGCTCGTATAAATGCGCACTAAATATTGGGGGCCCGCAACTACTGCCCGGCTAAGGTGTCCTCATATAAGGAAACACGCCTTCCCTGGGAGATCGCTTGGAGGCATCCGCTCTAACTCACGCCAGTCGCCGCGGACTTCTCGCCCGTCGCTCGCCGCTGCTCAAGCTGCAGGGCGACCCCCGTCTGATCGCGATGACCCGCGGCGGCAACGCTGGCGCCTTCGAGGCGATCGTCGACCGCTACCAGGGCCGGCTGCTCGGCTTCTGCCGTCAGATGCTCGGCTCGACCGAGGATGCGGAAGACGTCCTGCAGGAGGTCTTCGTCAACGCCCACCGGGCGATGATGGCCGACGAGCGCGAGATCAACCTGCGTCCGTGGCTCTACCGGATCGCCCGCAACCGCTGCCTCAACCACCTGCGCAAACCGACCGCGGATGCGCAGGAATCGATGGACATGGTGCCGGTCGTCGAGGCTGCCGCGACCGCCGAGAAGGTCCACAATCGCGAGGAGTTCCGCCAGCTGCTCGACGACGTCGGCAAGCTTCCCGAGACCCAGCGCTCGGCGCTGCTGCTGCGCGAGATGGACGGGATGTCCTACGAGGAAATCGCCGCGGCGATGGAGACCAGCGTCCCCTCCGTCAAGTCGCTGCTGGTGCGCGCGCGGATCTCGCTGGCAGAGGCGAGCCAGGCCCGGCAGCTGACCTGCGGCGAGGTGCGGCTGGAGCTGGCCGAGGCGGCGGAGGGCCTGCGCAAGGTCTCTGCGCCAGTGCGCCGCCACGTCCGCGACTGCGAGGAGTGCGCCGACTTCCGCACCCAGGTCCGCTCCAACGAAAAGACGATGGCCGCCCTCTTCCCGGCCGGTCCGCTGATCGCGGTGAAAGCCTTTCTCGCCTCCAAGCTCGGCCTCGGG
>DATABM010000001.1:0-9878 GCA_036259555.1 Solirubrobacterales bacterium | reverse complement strand
GGCTGGCGCAGCCGATCGTCGACGCGATGGCCAAGGTCATCCAGGAGCAGGGCTTCTCATACGCCCTCTTCGGCGGCGGGCTGCTCGGCTTCGAGATCGGCGCCGGTCTGACCGCCCGGCTCAACGCCGGCGTCACGATGGAGGTCACGCAGGTCAAGGCACAGGACGGCAAGCTGGTCGTCGAGCGCCCGATCCTGCAGGACTCCCAGGTCGCCGACGTCGGCTACGTCAGCGAGCCGGGCATCATCATCGGTCGCCTCAACGCCTTTGACATCAACGAGAGCGGCGGTAGCGCCGAGGTCGTCGACGTCGAGGTCGAGCTCTCGCCCTGGTCGAGCAAGGCGAAGCTGGTGCAGCGCGGCGAGCAGCGCGGCGCCGACGTCAACATCGAGGACGCCGAGATCCTCGTCGGCGGCGGCCGCGGTCTCGGGGCCAAAGAGGGCTTCGAGCTCTGCGAGCAGCTCGCCGACTCGATGGGCGGCGCGGTGGCGGCGACCCGTGCGGTCGTCGATGCCGGCTGGTACCCCTACGCGGCCCAGATCGGCCAGACCGGCAAGACCGTCGCGCCGAAGCTCTACCTGGCCGCCGGCATCTCCGGCGCCATCCAGCACAAGGTCGGGATGCAGAACTCGGAGAACATCCTGGCGATCAACAAGGACCAGAACGCGCCGATCTTCGAGTTCTCCGACCTCGGCGTCGTGGGAGACCTCCACAAGATCCTTCCCAAGCTGACCGAGGCGATCAAAGCGAAGAGGGGCGGCTGAGCGCAGGCTCGGCCGCCGCAAAGGAGCCCACATGGCAGTCAAGCCCAGCGAGTTTCCGCCGCCGTTCGACTCGGCCGAGGCGATCGGCCCGCCCACCGATCCGGTCGACGACCGGATCGAGGTCGGGATCGCGATCGTCGGCGGCGGGCCCGCTGGGCTTGCCTGCGCGAACAAACTGATGCAGCTGCTCGAGGACGAGCCCGAGCTGACCGAGAAGCTCGGCGAAGTCCCGGTTGCGGTCATCGAGAAGGGCAAAGTCCCCGGCGCCCACCTGCTCTCGGGCGCCAACGTCGACCCCTCGGCGCTGACCCGGCTCTTCCCGGACATGGATCCGGCCGACTGGCCGCCGGTCTACCAGGAGGTCACCAAGGACGCGACCTACTTCCTCACGTCCAGCAAAGCCTTCCCGCTGAAGCCTCCGCCACCCAACTTCCGCAAAGAGGGCACCTACACGCTCTCGGTCTCCAAACTGGGCCGCTTCCTCGCCGACAAAGCCGAAGAGGCGGGCGTCTACATCCTCTCCGAGACCGCTGCGACCAAGCTGCTGGTCGAGGACCGGATCGTCAAGGGCGTCCGCTCTGGCGACCGCGGCCGCGGCAAAGAGGGCGAAGAGCTCGGCAACTTCGAGCCCGGCTCCGACGTCGTCGCCAAGGCGACGGTGTTGGCGGAGGGCACGCTCGGCCACCTCACCTACGCCGCCTACGACTACTTCGACATGCACGGCTCCGACCCGCAGGCCTGGGAGCTCGGGGTCAAGGAGATCTGGGAGGTGCCGAAGCCGCTCGACCGGGTCATCCACACGCTCGGCTGGCCGCTGCGCTGGAGCCCCCGCTACAAGGAGGCCGGCGGCAGCTTCATCTACCCGATGGGCGAGGACAAGGTCTGCTTCGGCCTGGTGGTCGGACTCGACTACACCGACGCCACCTTCTCGGTCCACGACGAGCTGCAGAAATTCAAGAAGCACCCGTTCATCAGCAAGATCATCGAGGGCGGCAAGCGGGTCGGCTGGGGTGCCAAGACGATCCCCTCGGGCGGCTACTGGGCGCTGCCGAAGCGCTTCTCGGTGCCCGGCATGCTGGTCGCCGGGGACGCCGCAGGGATGGTCAACATCGCCGAACTCGCCGGCATCCACTACGCGATGCACGCTGGCATGTACGCGGCCGAAGCGATCGTCGAGTCGCTCAAGGCCGACGTCGACTCGGTCAACTTCGAGAACTACGACGAGAAGATCCGCAAGTCGGTGATCGAGAAGGACCTCTACCGCTCGCGCAACATGAAGCAGCCGCTGACCCGCGGCCTGATCTTCGGCGGCGTGATGGGCTCGGCCATGGTCGCGACCAAAGGCGCCTTCCCCGGTGGCCACTGGAAGGTGGAGGACAACGCCGAGGTGCCGGTCGAGATCGGCAAGGCGGCCGACAAGTACGAGCAGCCCGACAACGAGATCACCTTCAGCAAGCTCGACTCGGTCTTCCTCTCGGGCAACGCGACCCGCGACGACGCGCCCAACCACGTCCGCATCCAGACCAGGGTGCCGCGCGAGGTCGCCCAGTCCTGGGTCTCGATGTGCCCGGCGCAGGTCTACGAGATCCCCGAGGAGCAGCTGGAGAACGGCGCCGCCGAGGTCGACGTCCACGTCACCGCCTCCAACTGCGTCCAGTGCGGCGCGATCACCGCCAAGGGCGGGCGCCTGACGCTGCCCGAGGGCGGCGACGGGCCGCTGTACCAAGAGACCTGAGCTAGTCGTCACACATTCGGCGCGTTCTGCGCGCCACGCGTGCGTAGGGCGCGGCTACGGTCGAGCTGTGCTCGTCTTTGGGTCGTTCTTGGGCCAGTTTTCGGCCATCGCTGGATTTGTCGCGACGTGCATCGCGATCGGCGGTTTCCTCGGCCACGCGCGACCGGCTCTACGAGAACAAGACGATTTGCAAGTGAGACGCGGCACCGTCGTTGGCGGACTGATCGGACTCGGGGCCGCGGCCCTCCTCGCAATGCTAGGTTCGATGTAATCTGTTGTCTACGACAGGTAGGGGCAAAATGACGGAATTCAGAGCGCTGGTACTGGTATTCGTCGTCTTCGGGATAGTCGGATTCGCCGGCTTTTCGGCGCTCATCTCAATCGATGCGAACGAAGGGGTGATGGGTCTGGCCTTGATCACTCTTATCGCCGGCGGCTCGTTCGCGTCCTCCTCGGTGGTCATGCACTACGGCGACAAGCGTCGCGAGGCTGAAGACCAGTCGCATAAGCCACCCGCCGCAGGGTAAGGGTCTCCCCGGTCACCGCAACCACTGCAACCACGACGGAGGGACGACATGGCTGAGCTGACGGTGCTCGAGGAGAAGCTTTCGGAGGTGCTGGGGCTGGCGCAGGCCGCCCAGGACGTCACGCAGAAAGTGGAGGCATTGGTCGACGACGACCAGATCGCCTCGGCCCTTCAGCAGATGCGCGAGGAGGCAGTCGAGACCGAGCGACGGGCGACCGAGGTCGCTGAGCGACGCAACGGCAAGAAGACCGCGATCCTCGACAAGGCAGCCGAAACGAAAAGCGAGGCCAAAGAGATGATGTCGACCTACCTCGGCGACGACGCCGACGGGCTCGACGGATTCGAGTTCCTCACGATGGCGGAGGCCGGTGAGCTCGGCCACGTCGCGGTGCTGGGCAAACTCGCGGAGTCAGCAGGCGAGAGCGAGGTTCAGGAGCTGGTCGGCTGGGCCCTGCCGATTCAGGAAAGGCACTTCAGCCAGACCAAAGACTGCACGCTCGAGCTGGCCGCTGCCGAGGACCCGAACGAGGCTGCTTAGGGCGGTTCGCCGAGGGACCTAGGCGGCGCGGCGCTCCTGCATCGGGTCGTAAGGGGCGCGGTCGGCGATTCGCGGCTCTCCCGAGAGCCACGGCGCAACGTCGAGAGTGTTGCGCCGTGGCGACGGCGGGGCGAGCGTCCACTCATCGCAACCGGCGAAGGCTTCGTCGAGGCGGCGTGCCATCGCGCTGCGCGGCCGCTTCTGATCGAAGATCTCCTGGGGCATGGCTCTCCGTCCTTGTCCGGGGGATCCCACTTCTGTGGGAAACGTCACAAAAGCATGGCCCTCTGATCAGACGAGAAAAACCGCACGCGGCAAATCAAGCCGCAGCTTGCGGAACTTAGGCCGCGAAAGGGCCGCTCAGGCGGTTGCTCGTGCGCCTTCTTCGGCCTTCACGAAAGCGGCGATCTCGTCGGCAAGGCGTTGCGGCTGGTCGAGCGGTACGAAGGTCTTCGAATCGGGGATCTCCACGATTCGCGCGTTCCCGGTTTCCGCCGCCAGGCGCTGGGCGTAGCGCAACGGGAAGAAGCGGTCGTCCGGCGCCCACGTGAGCAGGATCGGCAGGTTGGAGCCACGCAGCTCCTCCGCTGCTGCCAGCGTGTAGCGGTTGTCCATGCCGAGCGTGACCTTCCGCAGGTCGCGCTTGACCCCCGGGTCGCGCTGGCCCGGCTCCATCCAGGAGGCGATCAGCTCGGGTGGGATGGCGGTCCTGGCGAAGGGACGGAAGCTGGCACGGGCAATGGCGCCGACGCGGAACGGGGCGTTGATCACCGCCATCGCCCCCGGCAACCTGGCGATCCGCACCAGCATCTTGAAGATCCCGGGCGGAAAGTTCTCGTGGGTGTCGCAGTTGGTCAGGACGAGGCGGCCGATCCGTTCGGGGTACCGAGTCACGAGCACCTGTGACATGGCGCCGCCGGAGTCGTTGCCGACGACCGTCACGTCCTGGAGGTCCATTTTCTCCAGGAAGTCGTGGATCAGCGAGGCGATGCCGGTAGGGGAGAGATCCGCATCCGGGCTCATCGGGATTCGCTGCGAGCCGATCGGCCAGTCGGGAGCGATGCAGCGGAAGCGATCCGAAAGGCGGTCGACGACACCGTCCCAGAGTCGCCCATCGACCAGGTAGCCGTGCACGAAGACGATCGGCTTGCCGTCACCGGCTTCCCGGTAGCGGATTCGGCCGGCCGGGAGATCGATCTCGTGGCGCTGGTCTGAGTGGGACATCGCGTCCTCCTTGCTGACGAAGCTGTCCGGAAGCTGGAGCGGCTAAGTTACATACAGACTGTATGAATGTCAAACGCACGCAGAGCGAGCGGTCCGAGGCGACCCGGGGGTCGCTGGTCGATGCGGCGCGTCGTCTGTTCGCGACGCGGGGCTACGCCAACGTCGGCACCGAAGAGATCGTCCGCGCCGCGGGTGTCACGCGCGGCGCGCTCTACCACCACTTTGCGGACAAGCGAGGATTGTTCGAAGCCGTCTACGAACAGCTGGAGGCGGAGCTGACGCAGCGGATCGCGGCCGGCGCCCTGGCGGCCACCGGCGATTCGCCGCTGGCGGCGATGCGCGCCGGCGCCGAGATGTTCCTCCAGGCGTGCGCTGAGCCGGAAGCGCAGCGGATCGTCCTGCTCGACGGGCCCGCCGTGCTCGGCTGGACTCGCTGGCGCGAGATCGGCGCCCAGCACGGCCTTGGCCTTATCGAAGCGACGCTGCAGGCGGCGATCGAGGCGGGAGCGATCGAGGCGCAGCCCGTCCGGCCCTTGGCGCATGTCCTGATGGGAGCGCTCGACGAGGCGGCGCTCCTCGTCGCGACGGCCGACGATCCCGACCTTGCGCGCCGGGAGGTGGGGCACACCCTGCGTTTCTTGATCGACTCGCTCAGCTCTCGGGCTTGACCGCGCCCGGGCGGGTTGCGGTCGGCACCGGCCAGTCCGGCTCGGAGCTCTCGCTGGCCCGGCGTCGCTCCTTCTGCGCGTACATCCTCACATCGGCGAGGCGCAGTGCCTCAGCGGCGTCGGGCGCCTCGGTTGGGATCACCGCAGAGCCGAGCGAAGCGTCGACCCCGGACTTGCTGCCGCTTTCGCTGAGCGCCTCCGCCGCGCCGACGACGATCGTGTCGAAGCGGTCCGGCTCGCAGGTAAGCAGCGCGCAGAACTCGTCACCTCCCACTCGGTAGGCGGTTCCGTTCTCGCCGATTGCGTCGCGCAGTGCTCTGCCGAGGCGGACCAGCAGGTCGTCCCCGGCTGGGTGACCGTATGTGTCGTTGTAGCGCTTGAACCCGTTGAGGTCCAGGAAGACGAGCGAGACGGGCCGCTCGGCCGTGGCACGCGCCGCCGCCGTGTCGAGGTCGATCTGCATGCGCCCGCGGTTGCCGAGGCCCGTGAGGGGGTCGGTCTGCACCTGCTCCAGGAGTTGCCGGTTCTCGCGGGCCGCGAGCCCAAGCCGGACGATCACGGCGACCATCGTCGAGGTCCAGAGGACGGTCGACAGGCTGCTGCGACTGCCGAGATAGTGCATCGCGAAGAGGCCGATCATCACCGTCGCGAAGAGCCCGGGGACGATCAGTTCCCGCCATGCGCCGGGCCGCTCTGCGGCACGAATCGTTGCCGGCGCGGCCTGCCACACGGCGACGCCGAGGCAGGCTGCCGAGATCAGGTAGATCGGTTCGATCCAGCCGCCGCCGGGCAGGGCGCCGGCGGTCCACTGCAGCGTGTAGGCGACGTCGGCGACAGCCGTCGCGGCCAGACTGGCGAGCAGCAGCACCCAGGTGCGCCCGGGGCGCCAGCCGGTCAGCGCGACGACGCCGACGAGGAGCGAGACCATCGCGATGTCGCCCAGGGGATAGGCGAGCGTGATCGTCTTTTCAAGCATCGTGCCGGTGGCGTGGTCGGCGACGAAGTCGAAGACGAAGGCGGCGCCGAGCGCCGCCGTGCCCAGGGCGGCGATCAGGCCGTCGGTCCACAGCCGCCAGTTCATCTGGTGGGCGCGAGCGCGGATGAGCAGCGCCAGGCCGGCGTAGGCGAGCGGATAGAAGAGGAGATATCCGGCGTCGGCTGGCGACGGATAGGGCGCTTCCGGGTTGTCTTCGATGAAGGCCGTCCAGTAGACCTCGGCGGCCGCCCAGGAGGCGACGGCGAGGCCGATCAGCAGCCAGGCCGAGCGCTCGCTGCGGTACGCGAAGGCGCGCAGCAAGCAGGCGACCGCCGCCCCGGTCACGACCGCGTCGTAGAGCACGCCGTTCAGGGCGAGGTCGAGGCCCGGGCCGCCCAGTCCGAACCAAGAGTGCAGGGCGACGACGACCGTGCCGCCGATGAGGAAGGCGGCCAGTCCTCGGCGAAGCGTCTGCCGCCGCTGGGGCTCGGAGGGGCCGGGCACCGTCGAGTTCACGGGCTAGGTATCGGCTGTCGGCGGCCGATTCACAAGCCCCGAAATGGAGTAGTTCCGGGCCGGAACCGGCCGATTCGACGCGTCATCTAAACTGGCAGGACGATGAAGGCGGGAATCCACCCCGAGTACACGCTGGCGCACGTCCATTGCTCGTGCGGCAACCAGTTCTACACCCGCTCCACGAAGGCAGACCTCCACGTCGAGCTTTGTTCGGAGTGTCACCCCTTCTACACGGGCAAGCAGAAGCTGGTCGATACCGGCGGCCGGGTCGAGCGATTCCAGCTGCGCGCGGCCAAGCACGCCAAGGCCAACCGGTAGGTCATGGGCGCGGAGAGCGGCTCTCCGCAGCCTGAGGCAGCGTCCCTGAACGGCGCCGATTCCCTTCGGATGCCCGATGGCGCGCTGGTCGCGAAGCGCGACGCGCCGGTCGGCGGCCAGGCCGTGCTCGAGGGCGTGATGATGCGCGGCATCTCGACCTGGGCGGTCGCCGTCCGCAATCCAGAGGGCCAGATCGAGGTCACCTCCCATCCGCTCGTGCCGTGGGCGAAGCGTCACCGCCTCTGGCGGCTGCCCGTCGTCCGCGGCGTCGTCGCGCTCGGCGAGTCGCTGAAGATCGGCTTCCGGGCGCTGGCGATCTCCGCCAACGCGCAGCTCGAGGAGGACGAGGAGGGCAAGCGCGAAGAAATCGGCGGCTGGATGTGGGGGCTGACGATCGCCTTCTCGATGGCGCTCGCGGTCGGCCTCTTCTTCGTCATCCCAGTCGGCCTGACCAGCCTGATCAAGGACGAGCTCGGCTCCTCGCTCCTCTTCTGGCTGGTCGAGGGCGTCCTGCGCACGGCGATCTTCATCGGCTACATCGTCGCGATCAGCCGCCTTCCCGACCTGCGCCGCGTCTTCGAGTACCACGGCGCCGAGCACAAGACGATCTCCTGCTACGAGGCGGAAGACGAGCTGGCCCCCGGCAGGGCGAAGCTCTACTCGCGCCTGCACCCGCGCTGCGGGACCAGCTTCCTGCTGATCGTGATGGTCCTGGCTATCTTCGTCTTCGCGCCGATCGGCCTGCCAGCCTGGTACTGGCTGCTCGCCTCGCGCATTCTCGGCATTCCGTTGATTGCCGGTCTCTCTTACGAGGTGATCAAGTGGGCCGGCAAGAACCGGCGCAAACGGTGGGTGCGCGCAGTGATGTGGCCGGGCCTGATGCTTCAGAACCTCACCACCCGCGAGCCCGACGAAGAGCAGCTCGCCGTCGCGATCGCGGCACTCGAGAAGGTCCTTGACGAGGAACCGGAGGCTCAGAAGCGGGAGTCGCCGATCGAGATCGTCGCCTAGGAGTGGGGAGGGCCGGGTCCCCCTCCCCCGAAGACCGTCGCGCAGCTGAAGCGTTTTGTCAGGGTTCAAGCGTGGTCCCTTGAGCCTTCGTGGGAGGGGCACCCGGCCTTCTTTCCCTCCGCGTATGTTTGTCGCATGATCGACTCACTCGTCGAGCAGATAGAAAGCCGCTTCGCCGAGCTGGAGACCCAGATGTCCGATCCCGAGGTGATCGGCGACCGCGCCCGCTACGCCGAGGTGGGGCGCGAATATCGCGAGCTGCAGCCAGCTCAGGTGTTGGCCGGCGAGTACCGGACGCTGAAGGACGACCTCGAAGGCGCGCGCGAGCTGCTGGCCGAGGACGGCGACGACCCAGAGCTGCGCGGGGTGGTGGAGGAGGCGCCGCGCCGGCTTGCCGAGCTCGAAGAGGAGATCCGGCTGGCGATGGTCGAGCGGGATCCGAACGACGCCAAGAACGTGCTCGTCGAGATCCGCGCCGGGACCGGCGGCGACGAGGCGGCGCTCTTCGCCGGCGACCTCTTCAAGATGCTGACTCGCTACGCGGAAACCCGCGACTTCGGCACCGAGGTCATCTCTCAGTCTCCGGCCGAGGTCGGGGGCTTCAAGGAGGTGACCTTCGCCGTCAAGGGAGAGGGCGCCTACTCGATCTTCAAGTACGAGGGGGGCACCCACCGCGTGCAGCGGGTGCCGGAGACGGAGTCGCAGGGGCGCATCCACACGTCGACCGCGACGATCGCGGTGCTTCCCGAGGCGGAGGAGGTGGAGGTCGAGGTCGACCAGAACGACCTGCAGATCGACGTCTACCGCTCCTCGGGCCCCGGCGGCCAGTCGGTCAACACGACCGACTCGGCGGTCCGCATAACGCACAAGCCGACGGGCATAGTCGTCTCGATGCAGGACGAGAAGTCGCAGTTGCAGAACCGCGAGAAGGCGATGCGAGTGCTGCGGGCGCGGCTCTACGAGCGCGAGGTCGCCGAGCAGCAGGCGAAGATCGCCTCCGAGCGCAAGGCACAGGTCGGCAGCGGCGAGCGCTCCGAGAAGGTCCGCACCTACAACTTCCCGCAGGGTCGCGTCACCGACCACCGGATAAAGCTGACCTCGCACAACCTGGACGGGGTGCTGGCCGGAGAGCTGGGCGAGTTCACCGAGGCGTTGGCGGCCGAGGAGAAGAGGCAGCGCCTCGAGGTCGCGGCGGCTGGCTGAGGATGAGCGAGGCAACGGCCGGCAGCGTCCGCGACGCGCTCGGCGGGGCGGTTGACGCGCTCACAGCGGCAGGGATCGAATCGCCGCGGCTCGACGCCGAAGTCCTGCTCTGCGAGGCGGCGGGCTGGGAGCGAGCCGATTTGGCGGCCGAGCCGGAGCGCGGGGTGCCTGCCGCGGCCGGCAGGCGCTTCGGTGAGATGGTTCGCCGCCGCCTGCGGCGCGAGCCGGTCGCCTACATCGTCGGGCGCAAGGGATTCAGGTATATCGAGCTCGCGGTCGACCGGCGGGTGCTGATCCCGAGGCCCGAGACCGAGCTGCTGGTTGAGCTGGCGCTGGAGCTGCGGCCGCGGCGGCTGCTCGACGTCGGCACCGGCTCCGGGGCGATTGCGCTCGCGATTG